>NZ_JBDYCV010000021.1:0-48482 GCF_040495915.1 Shigella sp. FJ200513
TTTCTGCTCATTATTAGCTCCTTCTGATGCCATTCTATTTCAGGAAGGAGTGTCCGTTAAACTCAGGCTACCTCATATAGCGGTAAGGTCGCTGCGGTTTAAAAAACGAAACGCTATCGATAAGAATAAAAAGGAATAAAAGTGGAATATAAAGTCTGGCACTTCTTACTGACCACGCAAGCGCGTTTCGTACAGCATGATGAGAGCGATGAAAGCAAACTACACTTATGCTTCATTCGATACACATTTGTAAAAGGTTGAATCCATGAAACCAACGACACTACTGCTTATTTTCACTTTTTTCGCTATGCCAGGCATCGTATACGCCGAGTCGCCTTTTAGCTCACTGCAGTCCGCAAAAGAGAAAACCACGGTATTACAAGATTTACGTAAAATTTGCACGCCACATGCGTCATTATCAGATGAAGCGTGGGAAAAGTTAATGTTGTCAGATGAAAACAATAAACAACATATACGCGAGGCCATCGTGGCGATGGAACGTAATAATCAGAGCAATTATTGGGAAGCGTTGGGTAAGGTAGAATGCCCGGATATGTAAGAACAGCAACAACTACTGACCAACGCTTCTTTACCTGATATCAGGATTTCTTCATTTTCACCTTTGCAGTAACCAACAATGCAGTCAGCAACATCAATGTGCCGGACAACATCAACGGCGAAGTCAGACCAATATTATCCAGCGCATAACCGCCGATTGCCGCGCCACAGGTATTAGCAAGCTGAATAACCGCCACCTGAATAGACCCGGCTTTTTCTGCCTGATCGGCCAGCGAGCGGGTGATCCACGTTGACCAGCCGACGGGAACCAATGCAAAAGTTAGCCCCCAGATAATCGCCACGCCGGTAGCAACGATTTTATCGCTTCCCCACAACGTCAGTACCAACGCACTCACAGCCAGTATTAACGGCGCGCCTGCTAAGGCCAGTTTTACCGAACGTTTAAGAATGAACGACGAAAGCGACGTACCAATAAAGCTGGCGATACCAAAACTCAACAGCACCAGCGTTAAGCCATCCACGCCGAATCCCGCCAGGTTCATATACACCGGGCGAATATACGTGAAGAAAGCAAACTGCCCGGCGAAAGACATGAAGATGGCGATCATCCCTGCCATCACACCCGGACGTTGTAATAAGCGGAAAGTATTTTGTTTCTGATGCGAGGGTTCGCCTGGCAGTGAAGGCAATGATTTGATAATCCAGAAAATACACAGCACGCCCATCACCGCCGCCGCATTAAAGACATTGCGCCAACCGATAAGCTCGCCTAAAAAACTGCCCAACGGCGCGGCAATCACCAGCGCAATAGAAACCGCGCCGAAGATCACCGACAGCGCCTTCGGCACCGTACGCGGCGGTACCAGACGCATGGTCAGCGACGCCGACATCGCCCAGAACCCGCCCAGCGCCAGCCCCAGACAGGCACGACCGATTAAAAGCAAACTGAATGAGTTAGCAAAGGAAACCAGCAAGCAGGAGAGCGTCAGCAAAACGGCAAACAAAATAACAACGTAGCGGCGGTCAGTGGCCTGAATTGTCTGGGTAATAAACAAACTGGCAAACATTGCCACAAAGGCGGTCACGGTCACCGATTGCCCGGCAACCCCTTCCGAAATGCCTAAATCCTGGGCCATTGGCGTCAACAAACTGACGGGCAAAAACTCAACGATAATCAGACAGGCGACACAAAACGCCACCGAGAAAACGGCTGACCAGTTCGGTCGGGTGATGGCATCCGCGCCGCGGTTTTCGGCAATAAATTCACTCATGGTGTTACCCGTGGCATGTTTCAGGGGAAAAGCCGACCACTTTAACATTGAAATGTGTGACGAATTTAACGTTTTTGCAACTTTTACGGTGTTGCTTGAGCTGGAGTTAAGATCGAAACGGAACAGGGCAAAGATTACCGGATGCGGCGTGAACGTCTTATCCACCCGACAGGTCAGGCGCGGTCTGTAGGCTGATAAGACGAAACGGTTTCAATGCAACCAGTGAACGCCCTCGGCAGGCTGAAAGAACGCGTTATAGCGCATCTGAAAAGCATTAATATCCTGCATTTCAGGTTCGGTTTCACGCAGAAAACCCAGCGCCAGCCTGACCTGAGCATCGGTAATCGGCGCGGAAAGGCGGGCTTTTTGTAAAATCCGGTGCCATTGCAGCAGGTTCTGTTCGCTATCATCGACAATGACAATTTGCCAGATAAGCAACACCTGCGCGGCGTTTTGCAGGTGCGACTCATCCGGGCGATGCAAATAACGTAAAAATTCGTCACCGGCTGACTTTCCCATTTGATCGACCATCGACTCCACGGGTACGACATCGATATTCAGCCGATCGCTGAGACGGCGAATCGCTTTTCTGGCCCCGGATGTCAGCACCCGAAAACCAACCACAAACACTACCGCCAGCGTGGCGAGCATTATCCAGATCATGAGTTCTCCTGCGTAATCAGAACTCATGATATCTGGAAACCCTCGCCAGTTACTAATCCACCAGAATAATCTTCAATGCGAACAGAGCTGCGACCACCACCACACACAGGTTCAGATCGCGCCAGCGCCCGGTGCACACTTTCATGATGCAGTACGACATAAAGCCGAGTGCAATCCCTTCGGTGATCGAGAAAGTAAAGGGCATCATCACCGTGGTAATAAACGCAGGCACCGATTCGGTAAAATCATCCCAGTTAACGCGCGCCAGGCTCGAAGTCATCAGCACGCCAACAAAGATTAACGCTCCAGCGGTTGCGTAAGGAGGAACCATCGCCACCAGCGGTGAGAAGAACATAACTAACAGGAACATAACGCCGACCACGACAGCCGTTAGCCCCGTGCGACCACCGACTGCCACACCAGAAGTACTTTCAATATAGGCAGTAACAGACGAGGTACCGATAAATGCGCCTGCCACCGAACTGACGCTATCAACATACAGCGCCTTATTCATATTGGGGAATTTACCGTTGCTATCTATTAAGCCCGCTTTATCAGTTACACCAATTAATGTTCCTGATGAATCAAATAGGTTGATCAGCATAAAGGAGAAAATGATACCGGCGAGTTCAAGTGTTAACGCGCCGCTCAAATCTACTTCACCAATGACGCCGCTAATATCAGGCGGAATGGAATAGACGCCGCTAAAATGAACATCACCGAAAAATAATCCACAGCAAGACGTCACCACAATAGAAACCAGCACCGCGGCATGAAAATGACGTGATGACAACACGGTTATAATAAAAAACCCTAAAATACCTAACAACACGCCGTGAGAACTTAAATCGCCAATCATCACCAGCGTGTCTTTATTGGCGACAATAACACCAGTGTTTTTTAATCCCATTAAGGCAATAAATAATCCGATTCCACTGGTGATACCAATACGTAAACTTAATGGAATGTTGGAGATCATCCAGTACCGGATACGAAACAGCGTGAGCAAAAATAGCCCAATTGCGCCCCAGAATATCGCGCCCATCCCGGTCTGCCAGGAGATCCCCATCGCCCCCACGACCACGAACGCAAAGAAGGCGTTCAGCCCCATTGCCGGAGCCAGCGCCACGGGTAAGTTAGCAAATATCCCCATCGCAATACTGCCGATACCGGCAATCAAACAGGTGGTAACAAACACCACTTTCGGGTCCATTTGTGCCGCGCCGAGGATTTGCGGGTTCACAAAAACAATGTACACCATGGTTAAAAAAGTGGTCATCCCCGCAATCAATTCTGTGCGGACGGTGGTCCCATGCTGAGGTAGTTTAAATAATCGCGAAAGCGTCCCTGATTCATTACTCACGTAATCGGTATTGTCATTATTCATTTTTTTGTCCATTGGAGGAGATTTAATCCCTTGCTTTTGTAAAACAAATGACAACAACGGTTCAGTGATAATTATCACATTTCAATTGCACATTAATAGATATTCTTTAATAATCTCGCGACGTTTCTTTATGATAAATAATAATCAAATTGATAAAATCAAAATGAGAAAAATATGAATAATTCCATTAACCATAAATTTCATCACATTAGCCGGGCTGAATACCAGGAATTGTTAGCCGTTTCCCGTGGCGACGCTGTTGCCGATTATATTATTGATAATGTCTCTATTCTCGACCTGATCAATGCCGGAGAAATTTCCGGCCCAATTGTGATTAAAGGACGTTACATTGCCGGTGTTGGCGCAGAATACGCTGATACTCCGGCTTTGCAGCGGATTGATGCTCGCGGCGCAACGGCGGTGCCAGGGTTTATTGATGCTCACCTGCATATTGAATCCAGCATGATGACGCCGGTCACTTTTGAAACCGCTACCCTGCCGCGCGGCCTGACGACCGTTATTTGCGACCCTCATGAAATCGTCAACGTGATGGGAGAAGCCGGATTCGCCTGGTTTGCCCGCTGTGCCGAACAGGCAAGGCAAAACCAGTACTTACAGGTCAGCTCTTGCGTGCCCGCTCTGGAAGGCTGCGATGTTAACGGTGCCAGTTTTACCCTTGAACAGATGCTCGCCTGGCGGGACCATCCGCAGGTTACCGGCCTTGCAGAAATGATGGACTACCCTGGCGTAATTAACGGGCAGAATGCGCTGCTCGATAAACTCGATGCATTTCGCTACCTGACGCTGGACGGTCACTGTCCGGGTTTGGGTGGCAAAGAACTTAACGCCTATATTGCTGCGGGTATTGAAAACTGCCACGAAAGTTATCAGCTGGAAGAAGGACGCCGGAAATTACAACTCGGCATGTCGTTGATGATCCGCGAAGGGTCCGCTGCCAGCAATCTCAACGCACTGGCACCGTTGATCAACGAATTTAACAGCCCGCAATGCATGCTCTGTACCGATGACCGTAACCCGTGGGAGATCGCCCATGAAGGGCATATCGATGCCTTAATTCGCCGCCTGATCGAACAACACAATGTGCCGCTGCATGTGGCATATCGCGTCGCCAGCTGGTCGACGGCGCGCCACTTTGGTCTGAATCACCTCGGCTTACTGGCACCCGGCAAGCAGGCCGATATCGTCCTGTTGAGCGATGCGCGTAAGGTCACGGTGCAGCAGGTACTGGTGAAAGGCGAACCGATTGATGCGCAAACCTTACAGGCGGAAGAGTCGGCGAGACTGGCGCTGTCTGCCCCGCCATATGGCAATACCATTGCCCGCCAGCCAGTTTCCGCCAGCGACTTTGCCCTGCAATTCACGCCCGGAAAACGCTATCGGGTCATTGACGTCATCCATAACGAATTGATTACGCACTCCCGCTCCAGCGTCTACAGCGAAAATGGTTTTGATCGCGATGATGTGTGCTTTATTGCCGTACTTGAGCGTTACGGGCAACGGCTGGCTCCGGCCTGTGGTTTGCTCGGCGGCTTTGGCCTGAATGAAGGCGCGCTGGCTGCGACAGTCAGCCATGACAGCCATAATATTGTGGTGATCGGTCGCAGTGCCGAAGAGATGGCGCTGGCGGTCAATCAGGTGATTCAGGATGGCGGCGGGCTGTGCGTGGTACGTAACGGCCAAGTACAAAGTCATCTGCCGTTACCCATTGCCGGGCTGATGAGCACCGACACGGCGCAGTCGCTGGCGGAACAAATTGACGCCTTGAAAGCCGCCGCCCGTGAATGCGGTCCGTTACCCGATGAGCCGTTTATTCAGATGGCGTTTCTTTCTCTGCCAGTGATCCCCGCGCTAAAACTAACCAGTCAGGGGCTATTTGATGGCGAGAAGTTTGCCTTCACTACGCTGGAAGTCACGGAATAATAAAAAAAGCCCGGCGTCATGCCGGGCAAAAGTCACCAGTTACGTTTATGCCACTGTCAACTGCTGAATTTTTTTCTCGCGGCGGATTTTGCGTTCTTCCATTACCGCCACTATCGCCATCAGGCAGATACAACCAATCGCGGCGATATCCAGCGCGGCGAAGGTGCCTGCCCAGCCGGTAAGGCCGAATACCGGCGTCCCATCGGCAATCATTCCCAGACCTAACTTGGCAAAGCTGTCACCAATCAGGTAAGCAAAGGTGCCTTTAATACCATCGGCAGCGCCAATCGCTTTTTTAGGTACAAAGCCAACAGCAGCCACACCAATCAACAATTGCGGGCCAAAGACCAGGAAACCCAACGCAAAGAGAGAAGCCAGATAGATATATTCGTTACTGGCATGTTGATACACACCGAGCGTGGCGATAATCAGCGCCAGCGCGATGCAGGCCACCAGGCCACGGCGACCGTTCGCCAGGTCAGAGAGCCAGCCCCACAGCAGCGTACCGACCAGCGCACCAGCTTCAAACAGCGTAAAGCCCTGAATCGCCACCGCTTTAGAGAGTTTCAGTTCCTGGAACGCGTATACGGTTGACCACTGGTCGATACCAATACGTACCACATAGAGGAAAATGTTGGCGAAGCACAGCAGCCAGATCACTTTGTTTTTCAGCACATACTCAACAAAGATCTGCCACTTGGTCATATCGGTAGATTCTGTCTCTTTGTCCTCTTCGCTGATCTCCTCGCCGAACAGTTCTTCAGCTTTGCCGAGGCCATAAGATTCCGGGGAGTCGCTGCCGTAACGCAGGCCGATAAAACCGACAATCAGCGCGATAATCGACGGGAAGATAAACATGCCGATGACATGGCCATCGAACAGGTAATTTGCCCCGAACAGCGCCACACCTGCTGCGCCTGCACCGCCAAGGTTGTGAGAAATATTCCAGAAACCGAGGAATGTCCCGCGTTTACGACGCGGCGTCCATTTGGTGATGGTGGAGTAACTGCACGAACCGCCGGTACTCTGGAAAAAGCCGCTTAAGGCGTAGAAGGCAATCATCAGGAACAGGCTAACCGAGCCGCTGCCCATACTGGCACTGAAGCCCAGCATACAAATGGCAGAGAGGATAAGCATGAACGGCAGGAATTGTTTGGTGTTTTTGCCGTCGGCGTAGTATGAAACCAACGTTTTACCCACGCCATAAGTGATGGAGAAACCCAGGCCGATCATCCCCAGCTGCGTCATGCTCAACCCGTAGGTCGAAATCATATCGTTCTGCGCGATGTTAAAGTTCTTGCGAATCAGGTACATCGTCAGGTAGCCGATAAAGACCACCAGGTAGGATTGCATGAACGGTTTGAACCACATTTTGCGCCGCACTTCGAGCGGAAGGTCCAGGGTCGGCTTGCGAACTTGGTTTAGGAAAGCCAGCATGGGTTACTCCTGAAATGAATACCTGCGTGAGGCATGCATTGTAAAAATCAGCAGCAAATCAGGCCTGAGATAGCGTCCAAGAAAAACCTGGAAAATTTCTTAGTTTTGCCGGATATGAAGTGAAAAGGTGAGATGCATCACGCTTCACGCGGTGTCTGGGCGTTCAAAAAGGGCAGTAACAGCAGTGCGGAAATCCCGGCGGCGATAGAGATAACCACAAAAAATCCGCTCCAGTGCCAGGTATCGAGCACTTTCGCCAGCGGCCAACCAGCAAGCGACGCCCCCAGATAAGCAAACAAGCCGACAAACCCCGTCGCCGCCCCTGCCGCCTCTTTGTGGGAACACTCTGCCGCCGCCATACCAATTAACATCTGCGGGCCAAAGACAAAAAAACCAATGGTGAAGAAGCAGGTTGCCTGCATCACGTAGCTGGCAAATGGCATCAGCCACAGCGAGCCGACTGAAAGCAAAATTCCGGCGGCGAAAATCAAATTCATCGGCCCACGGTTGCCGTTAAACAATTTGTCCGAGCCCCAACCGGCTACCAGCGCACCGATAAATCCGCCCAGTTCAAACATCGTCACTGCCGTATTCGCCGTGACCAGATCGACGCCCAGCGTCTCGGACATATACAAATTGCCCCAGTCGTTGATCGCCGCCCGGACCACATAGACCAGCACATAGCAAAACGAAAGCAGCCAGATATACGGATTCAGCAACACATATTTGGTGAGGATCTCTTTACGCGTCAACCCTGCCCCTTCTTGTTGTTGAGCAATTTCCAGCGCGTCGTGCCGCCATTCACCGACCGCCGGTAAACCTAACGCCTGCGGGCGATCGCGTAGCCGCCAGCAGAGAAAAATCCCCACGACTATCGCCATACAACCAGCAATCATCATCCCGGCACGCCAGCCGTAATGCAGCGCGCTCGCTGCCATCACAATGGGAATGAGTGCGCCGCCGACGTTATGCGCCGTGTTCCATAATGCCCACCAACCGCCGCGCTCGGTACGTGAATACCAGGCCGTTAACAGACGCGCACACACCGGTGAACCCCAGCCCTGGAAAAAGGCGTTCAGCACCCAGAGCACGGCAAACGCCCATAGCGACGTCGAGAAGCCAAACAGAATGTTCATGATGCCCGTGGCGATAAGCCCTATCCCCATAAAATAACGGGCATTTGAGCGATCGCTGACAATGCCGGAGACAAACTTCGACACGCCGTAAGTAATGTAAAACAGGGTCGCTAACAGGCCGATATCGCTACGGCTGAGCACGCCGTTAGCAAGGATTTCTGGTACCGCGGCGTTAAAACTTTTCCGCGTGAAGTAAAACAGCGCGTAACCCAGCCAGATGGTCAGCAGAATATGCCGACGCCAGTAGCGATAACGGGCATCAATTTCATGTTTATCAGTCATTAATGGCGCATCGGCAGGCGCTTTCAGAAACGGCAACATCATCGAACCTTAGACATAACGTTGAGGTAGAGAAACGCTGACACGCGTGCCGTGCAGACAGGAAATGTGTAATGTGCCGCCCAGCGCCGTTACGCGCTCGCGCATTCCGGTGAGGCCAAAACCTTGTTGCCCGGAACCCGGCGGCAAACCGCTGCCATCGTCTTCAATCACCAGCATCAACCGTTCATCCTGCTGCCAGCCTTGCAGCGTAACCGCGCTGGCATCGGCATGTTTCACAATGTTGTTCAGCCCTTCCTGGCAGACACGAAACAGCGTCACGCGCTGGTTTTCGCTTAATGCTGATTCATCGATACGCCATTCGAGATGGCTGACAATGCCGCGCCCTTCCAGCTCCATTTCCCGCATCAGTGAGCGGATGGCCTGCTCCAGGGTGAGATCATCCAGCTGGCGCGGACGTAACCGTCCTAACAAACGGCGCACCGCGTCGTAAACGCCCAGCGACAGTTGTTCGATGAGCTGCCCGCTCTGCTTCACACTGGCGTTATCTGCCGCCAGCCGCTGAACAATGCCCGCCTGAGTACGAATAGCAGTGATGGTCTGACCGATATCGTCGTGCAGCTCACGCGCCACGTCGCGGCGCACGCTCTCTTCGGTTTCTAACAAACGTTCAGCCAGATGCTGATTGCGCGCCAGTTCCTTTTGTAGCGACTGGTTAAGTTCACGCAACCGCTGGATGCCTGCGCCCAGTAACAACCCTGTCAGACTTTGCACCAGCAACGAGAGTAATAAATCCACCAGATGATCGCGCCAGGTTTGACTGGCGATCAGCGCGATGGCGTTCATCAACGTCGCAATCAGCGCTCCTTGCCAGCCATAGTGCCAGGCCAGCGCGATAATCGGCAGCGCCAGACAGAATGGCGTAAAGCGCGACAGTTCGTCCGGCAATCCCAACTGGAGCCAGAGACTGATAACAAACAGCAGCAAGTACCAGACCAGATGCCGCCCGCGCCAGTTGATGGGCTGAGAAACCAGTGACGGGCCGAGCGGCAGCCAGGTGTTATTGGCGAGATAGTGCCAGAACACCAGACATATCGGGGCCAGCGTCAGACCGCCAGTTAAAGTCAGCAACAGCGCATTCCACGACTCTTTGCCGTGCCAAAGCCAGGGCAGCGACTGCAACAACGCCGCCGCCGTTAACGCCGCACCCTGTAACAGCAAGGTGCGCCAGTCACGCTGATGGCGATAGCGCGAGATCAGCGCTACGGGCAGTAACGTCAGCAAACTACCGATCATCAATAACGGAAAATGGGTTAAACCGACCGCCTGCGTTAGCCAGTAAATCAGCAGCCACTCCGCACCCAGCAATACGGGCCAGTATCCGCGCGGGCATTGCAGCATTAGCCCCAGACGCAGACCAAACGGAAATAACAGCACCGCCATATCAGGGCGCTCAACCAGATGCAGGCTGATACTCCATAGGCAAAACCATGCGGCAGAGAAGATAAAAAAGCAGGCAATAACGGTAATTAAGCGGGAGAACAACGTCTTCATCACCAGCCATCAAACATGCGGCGCGCCAGCTCTACGTCGTTACTGACGCCCAGTTTTTCCATCAGATTGGCGCGATGGACGTGTACCGTTTTCGGTGACAAGCCCAGTTCGGCGGCAATCTCTTTCACCGCCATTCCTTGCGCCAGTTTTTCCGCCACCTGGCGTTCACGTTTGGTCAGCGGGTCCTGACGACCGGATGCCAGTTTAATGGCAATATCCGGCGTCAGATAACAGCCGCCCGTGGCAACCGTATGCACCGCAGCAATGAGTTCATCCGGGCTACAGCGTTTGGAAAGAAAGCCGCGTGCCCCCGCGTTAAGCGCCTGCTCAACCAGCGCAGGACTGTCGTGAACGGAGAGCATAATCGTCGCCATACCTTTCGGCAGCTGGCTTAGCAGCTCCAGACCGGAGATATCGGGCATGGAGATATCGCAAATACACACCTGCACACCGCGCCCCGGCAGCCCCGCCAGCGCCTCGCGCCCCGAACCAAACTCGGCAACTACCTGCAAATCAGGTTCCAGCCCCAGCAGCTGCGCAAAGCCGGAGCGGACGATGAGGTGATCGTCTATAAGGGCAACGGTGATCATGGTCTTGTCCTGGCGGGTAAAAAAAAACGCGCTTACCTTAACGATAAGCGCGATGTTGTTCAAGCCTTGAGCGGTTACTGAAAAAACACCGCGATCTTGTTAAACATCGTCGGATCGGACTGATTACGCTGCACTTTCACGACATCTTCCAGCTTAGCGATTTGGCTTATCATCTGCTCCAGACGCTGGTCGTCATTGACCAGTAGCCAGATATGGCTTTTGTCGCTGTCCTGAATCGGCAGACAAAGAATGCCTTCAACGTTAAAAGCGCGGCGGGCAAAAAGGCCACAAACGTGGGTCATTACGCCCGGATGGTTGCGAACGGTGAGCTCCAGAATTACGTTGTTATGAGTTGTGTTTTGCATGGCTTATTCCCCCACCATTTCAGTATTCGCCGCACCTGGCGGCACCATCGGGTAAACTTTTTCTTCGGCATCAATGCGCACATGGATCAGCGCCGGGCCAGGGCGATTGATGATTTCCTGCAATGCAGCCTGCGGATCGGCTTCGTTATTCAAATCACAGGTTTCGAGGCCGAATCCGGCGGCAATCTGCATAAAGTTGATTTTGCCCGGATAGGTGGCGGCAAAAACGCCTTGCTCGTAGAACAGACTCTGTTGCTGATGCACCAGCCCCAGCGCTTCGTTGTTCATCAGAATGATTTTGACATCCAGCTGATTTTCACTGGCGGTCGCCATCTCCTGAATATTCATCATCAGGCTGCCGTCGCCGGAGAAACACAACACTTTGCGATCCGGGTTCGCCAGCGCCGCGCCAATCGCCGCAGGCAGGCCAAAACCCATCGTGCCCAGCCCACCGGAGGTCAGCCACTGGCGTGGGCGATTGAGCGGATAAGCTTGCGCGGTCCACATCTGATGCTGACCCACATCGGTGGTGATAATCGCATTGTCATCGACACAGGCGGCAACGGCGTTGATCAGGCCGTAATGGCTTAATGGATCGCACGCTTTCGGGATTGGACACGGGAATTCGCGCTGCAAATCCGCTACCAACTGGTGCCACTCTGCACGCGGTTGCGCTTCCACCCGCGGGATCAATTGCGCCAGCACGTCATCAACATCCGCCTGAATCGCCACATGCGGCTGCTTGATTTTACCCAGCTCTGCGCGATCGATATCGACATGAATAATTTTGGCATTCGGACAGAACTGCTCGGTTTTGCCAATCGCCCGGTCATCAAAACGCGCACCGAGCACAATCAACAAATCCGCCTCCTGCAAAATATAGTTGGTACTGCGCACGCCGTGCATCCCCAGCATACCCAGCGACAACGGATGCGCTTTTGGCAGCATGCCCAGCGCCATTAAAGTCATGGTGGTAGGCAGTTGCGCTTTCTCCGCCAGTTCACGCACCCGCGCAGGCGCATTGATCACACCACCACCCAGATAAAGCACCGGGCGTTTGGCAGCGTTAATCATTGTAGCTGCGTCACGAATGCTTTCTTCGCTAAAGGCGGGTGCAACGGCTTTTTCTGCCACCGCGGGCTGAGCTTCAATCTCAAAAACCGCCGTTTGTACATCCTTAGGAATGTCTATCCACACCGGGCTAGGGCGGCCTGATTGCGCAATGCGGAAGGCATCGCTCATGACCTGTGGGAGCTCTTCGATATGTCTGACCAGATAGTTGTGTTTGGTGATGGGGATAGAGATGCCGTAGGTGTCCACTTCTTGGAAGGCGTCGGTGCCGATCATCGAGGCGGGAACCTGACCAGTGATGCAAATCAGCGGGATGGAGTCCAGCCGCGCATCAGCAATGGCGGTCACCAGGTTAGTCGCACCCGGCCCGCTACAGGCCATACAGACCGCCGGTTTACCGTCGGTGCGCGCCATTCCCTGAGCGATAAACCCCGCGCCCTGTTCATGGCGAGCCAGAATATGGCGGATTTGCGTGCTTTGGCTTAAGGCGTCGTAAACAGGCAGGATAGAACCGCCCGGAATGCCCGTCACAATCTTAATGCCCTGCTGTTCCAGGAAATGAACGATAAATTCTGCGCCGGTAAAGCGCTTACGCGTCGATGTTGTGCCCGAACTTGCCATGCTCCAGTCCTTTTCTTCTGGGCCGACTTTCCGGGAGGTGCTTAAACGAAAAACCCCGCCCGGTTTGCGCCGGCGGGGTTTTGGAATCGTGTGTTGTTCCAGTCCCTACGGCGCATTGCCGACGACCACCACCACACGCACGACGACCACTGCGGCGGATGGCGCAGTTGGTAGTAGTTTTGCGTTGAACATGGAAGTAGTCATTGGGGACCTTGTTGGTTTTGTGTTTAACAATATTTATACAAGCACAGCTTTACAGGGGAGACAATGGAAAATTTTTCAGCAAGGGAAAATTGAGGGGTTGATCACGTTTTGTACTGAATTGCAGATAACAAAAAACCCCGCCGGAGCGAGGTTTCGTCAGCCGCCTGCGGCTGGTAACCGCAAAGCACACTGTATTATGTCAACACTGAAAGTATACGTGTTCCGCGCAGAACGCGCAATTTCGGCACGAATTTTGACGTATTTAGTGCATAGTTGAGTATCGTTCACAGTTTGCGTTTTGTCCAAATATTACTGTTTATTTATACAGTAAGCTTCTATAATATCACTGTACGCAATGTGTTATGCGGGGGCCGCATCGTTACCCGGCGCACTAAGTCCTGGCTGAAACGGGTGGTGCCGTCAGCGCCTTAACCCCGCGTGAGCACACTGTGTTATGTCAACAAGCACAACGTTTCTCCTTGAGATACCGCGTGCACAACAGCTGGCAACAGGCAGCGGAAAGGTACGTCAGCTGGCAGTGCTCCTGAACCACAGGAGACGCGTATGAGCCTGGTGGATATCGCCATTCTTATCCTCAAACTCATTGTTGCAGCACTGCAACTGCTTGATGCTGTTCTGAAATACCTGAAGTAATTCAGATTCAAGTCGCACCAAAGGGGAGCGGGTAACCGCTCCCCTTTTATATTTAGCGTGCGGGTTGGAGTCGGATGCGATGCTGACGCATCTTATCCGCCCTACCATCCCTCCCGGCAACATTTATTGCCGCTTTTGTTTACATATTCTGCCGCTAAACAATTCCCCATTCCTGGCGTATATCTGGCTAACATTCATCAATGTGATAGATTCCTCTCCCGCATTTATGGGAATGCGTAGTGACTTATTCTAATTATTTTTATAAAAGCATCCGTGATAATGAAAAGGCAAAGAAACGTCAATTTGTTATTGATGTTGGTATTACTCGTGGCCGTCGGTCAGATGGCGCAAACCATTTATATTCCAGCTATTGCCGATATGGCGCGCGATCTCAACGTCCGTGAAGGGGCGGTGCAGAGCGTAATGGGCGCTTATCTGCTGACTTACGGTGTCTCACAGCTGTTTTATGGCCCGATATCCGACCGTGTCGGTCGCCGACCAGTGATCCTCGTCGGAATGTCCATTTTTATGCTGGCAACGCTGGTCGCGGTCACGACCTCCAGTTTGACGGTATTGATTGCCGCCAGCGCGATGCAGGGGATGGGCACCGGCGTTGGCGGCGTAATGGCGCGTACTTTGCCGCGTGATTTATATGAACGGACACAGTTGCGCCATGCTAACAGCCTGTTAAACATGGGGATTCTCGTCAGTCCGTTGCTCGCACCGCTAATCGGCGGTCTGCTGGATACGATGTGGAACTGGCGCGCCTGTTATCTCTTTTTGTTGGTTCTTTGTGCTGGTGTGACCTTCAGTATGGCCCGCTGGATGCCGGAAACGCGTCCGGTCGATGCACCGCGCACGCGCCTGCTTACCAGTTATAAAACGCTTTTCGGTAACAGCGGTTTTAACTGTTATTTGCTGATGCTGATTGGCGGTCTGGCCGGGATTGCTGCCTTTGAAGCCTGCTCCGGCGTGCTGATGGGCGCGGTGTTAGGGCTGAGCAGTATGACGGTCAGTATTTTGTTTATTCTGCCGATTCCGGCGGCATTTTTTGGGGCATGGTTTGCCGGGCGTCCTAATAAACGCTTCTCAACGTTGATGTGGCAGTCGGTTATCTGCTGCCTGCTGGCTGGCTTGCTGATGTGGATCCCCGACTGGTTTGGCGTGATGAATGTCTGGACGCTGCTCGTTCCCGCCGCGCTGTTCTTTTTCGGTGCCGGGATGCTGTTTCCGCTGGCGACCAGCGGCGCGATGGAGCCGTTCCCCTTCCTGGCGGGCACGGCTGGTGCGCTGGTCGGCGGTCTGCAAAACATTGGTTCCGGCGTGCTGGCGTCGCTCTCTGCGATGTTGCCGCAAACCGGTCAGGGCAGCCTGGGGTTGTTGATGACCTTAATGGGATTGTTGATCGTGCTGTGCTGGCTGCCGCTGGCGACGCGGATGTCGCATCAGGGGCAGCCCGTTTAAGCGCACGTCACCGCAGCATCGTCATCAGCTCCATGGGAGAACGATGCTGCTTTATCAGATCACGCATCACCCGCATATGCGGTGCGGAGTAAGAATAAAACGCCTGATAGCCCGCACAAAGCACGCTGTCTGGCGTCTCCTGCCGAGCGTGCGGGCACAGGCGATGCCAGTCGCACGCCTGGCAGTCACGGCGCGGTTGCGGGTTTTCGCTGCCACACCATTTTTGTAAGGTGGCGTCAAAAAGCTCAATCGAGATACGACTGATATCTGCCCGCACCCAACACTCAAACAGGGCAATTAAAAATTTCCCCCACAGCTCTGCTGTCACCGAAGCGGCCGTCAGATCGCCCCGGTCATCAAATTCAAGATAGGGAATGAGCTGTACGGAGCGGATGCCCCGCTGTTTGAAATTGTGATAAAAATCGGCAGGTTGCAGAGCATCCTTGTACTCTACAACCAGCTTATGCCTGTCCTCTTCAGCATCAATGACCTGACTTCCTGTCATGCGACTCTCTCAATAAATACGATAAGTTGATGTATATGCGTTACAGCAAACAGTATTGCGAGAGATAACACCGCGAGGGAGATCAAAAATTTGTCACGGACTACGTGAAATTGGGAAAAATCGCTATTCGTGACATCCATTAAATTGCGATTACGGGTGTAGTGCCAGAGGATCAGCGCCACGATGGCGAGGATGCCAATCGAAATCCAGAATAACATGCCCGCCTGGTGCCAGTTGTGTTTGATAGCCAACGCCATCAACGCGCCGTAGCCCAGCATGGTACGAAACCACGCCAGTGATGTGCGCTCCGGCTGCAGCCCTGGGTCGGCAATGCGTCTGGCTTTACGGCTATCCGGCATACAACACCAGTCCCATAACGATCACCGCCACAACCATCAATATTAAGCTGATGATTAATAAGCTGTTGGTGTAGGGCAGGTCCTCTTTCAGACGCATCGCTTTTTCATTGCGTAACCAGCGCAGGTAGCCATACATTGCTAACCCGCCGGAAAACAGACACAACAACAACGCCAGCAGTTCACGAATGACGGGCGTGGCGAAATCTGGCGCAAGTTGATCAAGCCCAACCCCCGCCGCCAGAAATCCTAGTGCGGTACGGATCCACGCCAGAAAAGTACGCTCATTAGCCAGCGAGAAGCGGTAATCGGGCGCTTCTCCAAGGCGGGAAATTTTCATTGTTGCTCCTTTGCAATTTCACTAACGCTCTATCTTTAGCGGTTTTTTTTAAGAATTTCGTCCGCCCGTTTCCTGATATGCTTTTGCCATCCGCTACAAGGAGGTCAGATGGGTATCATAGCGCAAAATAAAATCAGTTCATTGGGCATGCTGTTCGGTGCCATCGCTTTAATGATGGGGATTATCCACTTTTCATTCGGCCCTTTTTCCGCACCACCGCCAACGCTTGAAAGCATCGTGGCGGACAAAACGGCTGAAATTAAAAGAGGTCTTCTCGCCGGAATAAAAGGCGAAAAAATTACCACTGTGGAGAAAAAAGAGGACATGGATATCGATAAAATCCTCGATCAAAGCGGTATCGCACTGGCCATTGCTGCGCTACTTTGCGCATTTATTGGCGGTATGCGTAAGGAAAATCGCTGGGGCATTCGCGGCGCGCTGGTTTTTGGTATCGGCATCGTGTGCAGCATTTTGCTGATATTCCTGATTTTTTCCTTCCTGACCGGCGGTTCGCTGGTTTAAGCAGCCTGAATAATGCCCGCCGGGTGATCATCAGCGGGCATTATCGTCAGAATTTCTGTTTTTTCTCCTCCACCTTCACTCCTTGCGTCGGTAGGCCGGTGTCATAGTCGCGTACCACTGGCGAATAGCCATCTTGTGGGCGTGGGCGAAACGCCCCCATCCAGCGCGGTCGTGCATCTTTACGCCACGGACGCAGACTCCATTGGTAACTGCGGAACGGATCGCGAATTTTGTCCATGTAATCCAATAAGGCGTCATGCATTTTGCTGCGAACGTCTGCAAAACGGATATCATCGATCAGGTTATGCATTTCATTTGGGTCATTACGGCGATCGTAAAGTTCATCACTGGTGAAGAGGTTGAGCACCAGTTTAAAGTCATCCGTCACCCAGCAACGCACCGGAATAAAACCGCCAAAGCTGTCATGCTCAATCTCGTAGCGGTTAAATTCCACCATCACGCCGCGTGGCTCTTTCACGGCAAGGATATTTTCCCCCGGCAGAATCTCTGGTTTTTCAATATCTGCCAGCGCCATCATTGTCGGCAGTAAATCAATATGACTGACTGGCGTATCGACCTGTCGCCGCTCCCCTTGCGGCGAACGGATGATCAGCGGAATACGGGTGATGTCGTCATACATCGCCGCTCCTTTACTGATCAGCTTATGTGCGCCCATCATTTCACCGTGATCGGAGGTATAAATGACCCACGTATTTTCACGTTGCTCTGGCGTTAAGGCATTGATGACACGTCCGATTTGGTCATCAACAAAGTCATTGCAGGCAAAATAGAGCGGATGGTGATAAAGCCCGTCATCACCGACTGGCGATGGCATCGCCTGCGCCCATAAGCGGTGATGTTCCGGTTTGTTCGCCAGGTCATCCTGTGATTTCTCGCCAAGTTCGTAGTAAAAATCAGCGTATTTCTCTAAATACTCCACCGGACAGGTGAACGGGTGATGCGGCTCATCATACGAAACCACCATCAGGAAGGGTTCCTCGGCGCGCACGGGCTATTGCAGAAAATCTACCGCTCGATTGCTGATGCGGTGCGCCCAGGTGAAGGTTTCGTCAATATGGTTCGCCTGTAAATCTTCGACGCTGTTTAGGCCATTGCGCCACAGGCTGATCTCTTTTTCCGTCAGTTCGCTAAGATAGTTCGCCCCATCAAACCAGTAATCAGCATCCCACTCCGGCGGACACTCGCCAGTGCCGAAATAGTCATGACCGTCGAGATGCCATTTGCCGATGTAACAGGTGTGATAGCCGGCATCCTTAAAGTAGCGCCCCATAGTGGAGATGTTTTTGCCTGGCGCGACGTTGTTGGTCCACGGGCCGGACTGGTTAGCGTAGATACCGGTGAATAGTCCGGCCCGTGCAGGCGTACAAACCGGTGAACAAGTGTAGGCGGAATTAAAGCGAATACCTTCCGCCGCCAGACTATCAATATTTTGCGTATTCAGCGGTTTACCGCTATAGCAACCGACCATATTGGTGGCCTGGGTATCGGTCAATTGGGGCGTTTCATAGGCTATCCTTCGCGTCGGGAGTAAAGGTTACGGCTGGGTCGTGACGATGCCACCAGCTGTCAAAAATCAGGTAGACAATCACTACGGCAGCGATGAAATAACTGATCATCGCTAACCAGCGCGTACCGTAGCCGCCGAATTCAGCCAGCCCGACATAGACGCCAATCATCGCGAACAGGATACCAATTGACGCGATCTTGACGTTTTTCCACGGTTTCATGTCCACCGCAAACGCATCTTTGAAGGTGAACGGCGTGGCGCGCGGTTTGATAAAACCGATCACCAGCATCACGACCACGTTGATGCAGAACGTACAGGCCAGCACATAGAGGAAATGGAAGTCGAACTTCACCAGATAGTTGATGGTGATGTAGCTGATTATGCCAATCCCCATCGCCACTTTTGCCGCCAGCGCCGGGATGCGCGGAAAGAAAAAGCCCATAATGATGATGGTAACCAGCGGCACGTTGTAAATGCCGTTGAGCTGTTTCATCCAGCTATACAGCCCCTGCGGCGCGTTCGCGATCCACGGCGCTACCAAAACCGAAACGATAGCGATAAAGAAACCAAATTTGCGCCCGACGGTGACCAGCTGCTGCGGCTCGGCATTCTGGTTAATGATGCGACGGTAAATACCCATACTGAATAATGTACTGGCGCTATTCAGAAAGCCGTTGAAGGTACTGATCACCGCACCAAATAACACCGCGCCGAAGAAACCCTCCAGTGGCACTGGCAGAACGTTATTGACCAGCGTCGGGTAGGCCATGTCGGCTTTCGGTAGATCCTGATACAGATGAAACGCAATCAACCCTGGCAGCACCAGTACCAGCGGGTCGAGCATTTTCAGCACCGCCGTTAACAGCGCCCCCTTTTGCCCTTCCGCCAGGCTTTTTGACGCCAGCGTGCGTTGCACGATGCCCTGATTTGTACACCAGTAAAAGGTGTTCACCAGAATTAAACCGGTAAATGCCGCGCCAATCGGCAAGGGATCGGTCGGGCCACCGACTGAGTTTAATTTCTCGGCGTGAACGGTGGTAATTTGCTCAATGCCCTGCATAAAGCTGCCCTTGCCTATCGCGATCAGGCCAAATACCGGCACCATCAACCCGCCGATAACCAGCCCAATACCGTTGATGGAGTCCGCCACTGCCATTGCGCGCAGTCCGCCGATCACCGCATACAAAATTCCCGCCAGACCAAGCAAAATTACCAGTAGCCAGATAGCCGCACCGTGAGAAATCTGTAGCGATTCCCCGACGTGAAACAGGCTGTTGAGCGCCAACGCGCCGGAGTAGAGAACAATCGGCAGAAAGCAGACGCCGGTGGCAATGAGGAAGCAGAAGTCGATGATAATACGCGTCGTTTTATCATAACGTTCCTCCAGAAAATCGGGGATGGTGGCAATGCCGCGCTTCAGATAGCGCGGTAAAAAGATTAGCGCGAGGAAGATCAGCGTCACCGCTGAAGTCACTTCCCAGCCCATCACCGACATGCCGCTTTTGTAGGCCTGCCCGGAAAGACCAACCAGTTGTTCCGTGGAAAGGTTGGTTAACATTAACGAAGCGGCAATAACCGGCGCTTTTAGTGAACGTCCGGCAAGAAAATAGCCTTGTTGCGATCCGGTATCTGTTTTGCGAACCTTCCACCAGGTGATCACCGCCACCAGCAGCGTAAAACCGACAAAACTCAAGATTTGTAACGAATTCATCTCATAGCCCTTATTTATGTTTATGTCCCGGACGCATGAATATAGGGAGAGGTAAAATGCGTCGGGTCAGGCAGTCAGATTCTTAAAATACAAACGTCGTATCCCTGAACGGATTGTTTTCTGTTAAGTTCAGGTTGTGAGCATAATTCGCCGGAGGGATATTAAAATGAATGGAAAATTGCAAAGTTCAGATGTAAAAAACGAAACTCCGTACAATATTCCCTTATTGATTAACGAAAATGTGATCTCCAGCGGAATTTCTCTGATCTCGCTCTGGCATACCTACGCCGACGAGCATTACCGGGTGATCTGGCCGCGGGACAAGAAGAAACCGCTTATCGCCAACTCATGGGTTGCGGTGTATACCGTACAAGGATGTGGGAAAATTCTTTTAAAGAATGGCGAACAAATAACTCTGCATAGCAACTGTATTATATTTTTAAAGCCAATGGATATTCACTCTTATCACTGTGAAGGTTTAGTCTGGGAACAGTACTGGATGGAATTTACCCCCACCAGTATGATGGATATTTCCGTTGGTCAGCAAAGCGTTATTTATAATGGCGAAATTTATAATCAGGAACTCACCGAAGTTGCTGAGTTAATAACTTCACCAGAAGCAATAAAAAATAATCTGGCAGTCGCTTTTCTGACGAAAATTATTTATCAGTGGATTTGTCTTATGTCCGCAGATGGTAAAAAAGATCCACAACGGCGGCAAATTGAAAAATTAATTGCCACTTTACATGCCAGTCTGCAACAACGCTGGAGCGTAGCTGATATGGCTGCCACGATCCCCTGTAGCGAAGCCTGGTTGCGTCGTCTGTTTTTACGCTATACCGGCAAGACGCCGAAAGAATATTACCTCGATGCGCGTCTGGATCTGGCGCTATCGCTATTAAAGCAACAAGGAAACTCGGTTGGCGAAGTCGCTGATACGCTCAACTTCTTCGACTCCTTTCATTTCAGCAAAGCCTTTAAACATAAATTTGGTTATGCGCCGTCAGCCGTGCTAAAGAATACGGACCAGCACCCAACGGATGCCAGTCCACACAATTAACGTAACTCTGGCCAGTACGCTTTGTTGGCCTCCAGCAACTCATCCAGAATAGCTTTGGCGACCGAGGCGCTCGGTACCGTTTTCGACAACGTAATCGCCTGCCACAGGTGCTGATATGAACGCTGTTCCCAGGCGTCCACGACCAGTTTTTCCACCGCCACTTGCTGACTCATTAACCCTTTCTGAAACTGCGGGATATCGCCGACCACCAGTGGTTCAGGCCGTAGTAGCGCACGCGCATCTGTTTGCGATCTTGCAGCCCAACAATTTGCGCCATCCGGCTTTCAATACCGATTGGCATGTCACAGATGTTGAGGATTTTCGCATTCGGGCGCAGACGACGCGTGGCTTCTGCGACAATTGCTGCCGGGTTGGAGTAGTTGAGCATCTAGGCGTTTGGTGAATATTTTTCCATATAATCCACCAGTTCCAGGACGCCGCCAATGGAACGCATGCCGTACGCTATTCCGCCGGGTCCGCAAGTTTCCTGACCAACAACACCGTGGCGCAGTGGGATTTTTTCATCCAGTTCGCGCATCGGGTACTTGCCGACGCGGATGTGCGCCATGACAAAATCAACGTCGCTGAACGCCACTTCAGGATCGGTGGTGTAACTAAACGCAATGTCCGGCGCTTTTTCTTTAAGGATGACTTTACAGGCTTCGGCAATCACTTCCTGCCGCGCGCCATCGTTATCATAAAATTTCAGTGCACGAAGCGGGAAACGGTCCTGATTCGCCAGGAGCATCAACACGATGCCTGGCGTAAAGGTGCTTCCACCGCCTGCGACAACCACTGAGAATTTGGTCATTATACTGCCTCCGTAATGGCAACATTTTCTGCTGATTGATGAGAATTAATTAAGCTATCGAGCTGTTCACGCAATTGGGATACATGCAGACCAATGATCACCTGAATGGCATCGCCACTACGGAAGACGCCGTGCGCTCCCAGCTTTTTAAAGACTTCGTCATCCAGCGTTTGTGACATGTCATGCAGTGCAATACGTAGACGCGTCGCGCAATTGTTAATGCTGGAGATATTGCCGACCCCGCCCAGGGCTTGCAGGATACCGGCAGCCTGATCCAGCTCTTTTTTTGGCTCTGCAGCGGTGGTTTGGCCTCGCGAGGCTTTGTATTCGGCTTTTGAGTAGAGTTTCACTTCCGCATCTTCACGTCCCGGCGTGCACATGTTGAACTGCAGAATCAGGGTGCGGAAAACCACGAAGTACAGCAGGGTAAAGCACAACCCAATGGCGATTTGGGTCAGCATCATATCCGCGTGGTTGCTGAACATCGGGATCCAGTTTTGCGGTAAAACCTGGTCAATCAGACCTCCGCCCATGTTGCCCACCACACCAAAGAGATACATTACGGTCGACATTGAGGCCGCCAGCACGGCGTGTACCGCAAACAGCAACGGTGAAATGAACAGGAAGGTAAATTCCAGCGGTTCGGTAATTCCCACCAGCATGGCGGTTAAGGTTGCGGGAATCAGCAAGCCCGCCACTTTTACCCGATTTTCCGGTGCGGCAGTGAAGTACATCGCTAAAGAAATGCCCACGGCACCAAAGATTTTTGAGTTACCGTGCAGGGCAAAACCGCCTTCCGGGAACAACGATTTCAGTGGCTCGGCGCTCAGACTGAACTCTTGCAGATGCTGCGCCCAGTACATCTGAATGCCGCCTTCAACAGCTGCCGGACCAAAGATAAACGGTCCGTAGATGAAGTGGTGTAAACCGGTTGGGATCAGAATACGTTCGAGGAAGGTGTAAACCCACACCCCAAGCGCACCCGCCGAACGCAGGAACGCTTGCAGAGATTCAATCCCCATTTGTACTTTTGGCCAGCCGAGCAATGTCAGCCAGGCACAGGGGATCATCACCAGGAAGGCGATAATCACCACATAAGACGTCCCCTGGAAAATGCCGAGAAAAACCGGCAGTTTTTTATCGAACAGACGGTTATGCAGCGCCGTCACAATGCCGGAAATGATAATTGCGCCGATAATGCTGGTATCGAGGGTTTTAATCCCGGCCATCATTGTCAGACCGCTACCTGCCACCGCGTCCTGAGTGAAATCGACGCCGAAGTAGCTTCCCCAGGTCATTCCCATCGCATTGATGAAATAGTTCCAGGTCAGGAAACTCACCATCACCGCCAGACAAGCACGTCCCTGCGCTTGCTTAGCAAGGCCAATGGGTAAACCGACAGCAAAAATCAGCGGCATATTACGGAATACCGTCCAACCGCCCTCTTCAATAATGTGTACGATTTGCGCGAATAAACTGTTCGGATCGGTCAGTGATTCCCCGACAAACATCGGGTTTTGCAGCAAGATGGCAAGACCCACCACAATCCCGGCGAAGGGAAACAGCAGCACTGGCGTGAACATCGCGCCGCCAAAGCGTTGAATTTGACTGAGCATTTCCACATCCTCTTTTCTCAATTCTGTAAGTAGGAAGCCTGATTGGTTATGCGGCAGACCTGGAGCGAGGATAGGAAGATGCGATCGGCAGAACATGACGACCCAATGGGATTCGTGATCGCTTTCATGCTTTTCGTTGGGCGGTAGAGATCTACGTTTTCGCGAAAAAGTAGACATCTGTGAGCACAGGTACACAGCATCGAACACATCTTTAAAAAAAAGATTTTTTTCAATCGATTAAGCAGAACTTGTGGGCGCATTACCCGTGCTTGCAGGCAAAAAAGAGAGCTAGAGATGATCTACAAAAGCATTGCGGAGCGGTTAAGAATTCGACTTAATTCCGCGGATTTCACGCTAAACAGCCTTCTTCCCGGTGAAAAAAAGCTGGCGGAAGAGTTTGCGGTATCGCGGATGACTATCCGTAAAGCCATTGACCTGCTGGTAGCGTGGGGGCTGGTGGTCCGCCGCCACGGCAGCGGCACTTACCTGGTGCGCAAAGATGTGCTGCATCAAACCGCCAGCCTGACCGGACTGGTGGAGGTGTTAAAACGGCAGGGAAAAACGGTCACCAGCCAGGTGCTGATTTTTGAAATCATGCCTGCGCCTCCGGCCATTGCCAGCCAGTTACGGATTCAAATCAACGAGCAGATCTACTTCTCCCGTCGCGTTCGTTTTGTGGAAGGGAAACCGCTAATGCTGGAAGACAGCTATATGCCGGTAAAACTGTTCCGTAACCTTTCGCTGCAACATCTGGAAGGGTCGAAGTTTGAATATATTGAACAAGAGTGCGGGATTTTGATTGGCGGTAATTATGAAAGCCTGATGCCGGTGCTCGCCGATAGACTGCTGGCGCGGCAAATGAAGGTAGCGGAACACACGCCACTGCTGCGGATCACCTCGTTGTCATATAGCGAGAGCGGGGAGTTTTTGAATTATTCAGTGATGTTCAGAAATGCCAGCGAATACTAGGTGGAGTACCATTTACGGCGACTCCACCCGGAAAAAAGTTAACCGATACTCCAGAAGAGCACCGCCAGTAATTGGGGGGTGATAATGCGCAGGAACATCACTAACGGATAGACAGTGGCGTAAGAGAGCGCCGCCGCACCACTGGTTGGATGAAGATTATTAGCAAACGCCAGCGCCGGAGGATCGGTCATGGAACCTGCCAGCATCCCGCACATGGTCAGGTAATTCATTTTGGCTAACATCCGCGCCAGAATGCCAACAGTAATCAGCGGAACGGCGGTGATCAGGGCACCATAACCAATCCAGCTTAGCCCTTCGCCATTGACCAGGGTATTCACAAAATCCCCACCAGATTTCAGACCAACGACCGAGAGGAACAGCACGATCCCCAGCTCCCGCAGCGCGAGGTTGGCACTTGGCGGCATAAACCAGTACAGCTTGCCGATACTGCCGATACGCCCGAGGATCAACGCCATAATCAGCGGACCGCCCGCCAGCCCCAGTTTCAACGCGGCCGGGAATCCTGGCACAAAGACGGGAATAGAACCTAACAATACGCCAAGCCCGATGCCAATAAACACTGGCAGCATCTGAACCTGTTGCAGTTTTTGCTGCGCATTCCCCAGCACATTGGCAACGGCATCAATTGCGGACGGACGCCCCACCAGGTTGAGGATATCGCCGAACTGCAGGCTGATATCGCCACTGGCGACCAGTTCGACCCCGGCACGGTTCAGGCGCGAGATAACAACGTCATAGCGTTCTTTAAAGTGCAGGTCGCGAATACGTTTTCCGAGCACGTTTTCATTGGTGACCACCACACGCTCGACGCGCAAATCAGTGCCTTTCGTAGACAGCGAGGTATCGACCTCCTGACCAATCACCAGTTGCGCATTATGTAAATCCGCTGGCTGCCCCACCAGATGCAGCAAATCGCCCAGTTGGATAATGGTATCTGGCGAAGGTACTTTTAGGGTTTCTTCTCGTTTCAGACGCGAGCAGATAATTTTGTCGCCGTTGAGAATCGGTACATCTTTAATGGCTAAATCATGCAGGTTAGGGTTCTCAACGCGAATATTGATAGTCTTGATCAGCGCGCCGCCATTGGTGCGTGAAGACTCGTGCTGCTGAGCTTCTGTCTCGACATTGACGCGGAAAATAACCCGCAACATCCACATGGTGAACAAAATCCCGCAAATGCCGAATGGATACGCCATCGCGTAACTCATCCCCATCTGATCGACCATTTCCATTGGTGTACCCAGGTCGCGCAAGATCTGCTGCCCTGCCCCCAGCGCTGGCGTATTGGTTACCGCACCGGAGAAAATCCCCAGCACTACCGGCAGTGGAATATCAAACAGTTTATGCAGGATGGCGGTAACCAGACCACCGATGATGACGATCAGAACAGCAAACAGGTTGAGGCGTAATCCGGAGACGCGCAATGAGGCAAAGAAGCCCGGCCCTACCTGAATCCCGATGGTATAAACGAACAGGATCAGGCCAAATTCCTGAATAACATGCAGCATATCGCTACTTAATGTCATCCCCGCCTGAGAAACAAAATGGCCGACGATGATCCCACCAAACAGCACGCCGCCAATACCTAATCCTATGCCGCGAAATTTGACGTTGCCGATAAACAAACCGACGACTGCCACCAAAGCCAGAATACTGACCGTTAATGCTATATCACTCATCGTCCATTTCTCTTGAGATAACATTTTAATTGCTACGGATTATGGCTGAATCGGTGAAGCAGATTTGCCTTATAGCGCACATTATCACGGGAAAGAACGTGCCGAAATATCTTAAACAGTCGAAATTTAACGCATTGTTGAAGAAGAAAGACAAAAAAAGCCCCACCAGAATGGCGGGGCAAAGAGAATAGCTAGTTAGCTATTTAACGCGGGACGTTCGCTGATAGCGATACGCTGCGCTGCGATGGGTTCAGGCTCATTACGAATTAAATCAATATGCAGTAAACCGTTTACGAAGGTTGCGCCAGAGACTTCCATATTTTCAGCCAGCGTAAAACTCAGGCTAAATGGCTGATTCATAAGCCCTTGATGCAGCCATTTTTTCTCTTCTTTTGGCTGCTCCGGCGTGCCTTTTACGCTCAGGCGCGTGCCTTCCAGTTGAATCTCTAAATCTTCCTGACGGAAACCTGCCAGCGCAAGGGTAATGCGGTAGTGGTTATCGTCGCTTTTCTCAATGTTGTACGGCGGGAAGCTCTGGCTTTCACCGGCGTTTTGCAGTGCGTTGGCCAGTTTGTCAAAACCGATCCATTGACGCATCAGTGGGGATAAATCGAAGTTACGCATAGTCATTTCTCCTTCTAAGAAGCGAGTAAGTACCTGCAAATCCGAAGATTCGCATATGCTCCCTGACGGCGAGCATGGAGATGTCAGGCCGCGCCAGGCGGCCTTAGGGAATTAGTTGATTTCGATACGGCGCGGTTTTTTCGCTTCCGGAATCACGCGTTCGAGATCGATATACAGCAAACCATTTACCAGGTTAGCCCCACGAACATGAATGTTCTCAGCTAACTGGAATTTGCGTTCAAAGTTGCGTTCAGCGATGCCCTGGTACAGATAGGTGCGCTCTTTTTGTTCGTCGGCGTGAGCACCTTTCACCACCAGCAGATTATCCTGGGCGGTAATTTCCAGTTCGCTCTCAGCAAAACCAGCCACAGCGATAGCAATGCGGTAATGGTTTTCGTCTACCAGTTCAACGTTATACGGAGGGTAGCCGCCATTACTCTGGCTCTGGTTGTTTTCTAAGTGGTTAAACAAACGGTCAAATCCAATAGCAGAACGGTAAAGCGGGGATAAATCAAAGTTACGCATAATCAATAGCTCCTGAAATCAGCGAGAATGTAAGACCTTCCACAATGGACAGGTCAGGTAGCCAGAACACCCATCAGGCGCGTCCTCATCGACTACGATGTAAAATGGGTCTGGAAATGAACTTTTCAAGCCTTATCAGCGGACTTTTTTTTGCAGTTTATGGTCTATTGCATAGACTGAGGGGGCAGCACGAAACGTTAAAGTGCGATAGCCGCCACAGTGCGACGTAATGATGATGTTATTTTCAGCAAGGGATCGCTATAACTCATCAGGCCAACACCCACGATCAACAGATGAATTTATTATGATAAGAAATGTGTTGTTAGCGTTCATGATATGCAGCGGAATGACATTACTCGGAGGATGCTCCAGCGTGATGTCCCATACCGGGGGGAAAGAAGGAACGTATCCCGGCACCCGCGCCAGCGCCACCATGATTGGCGACGATGAAACCAACTGGGGCACTAAGTCGCTGGCGATTCTCGATATGCCGTTTACCGCTGTAATGGACACGCTTTTACTGCCGTGGGATGTGTTCCGCAAAGACAGCTCGGTGCGCTCGCGCGTTGAAAAAAGCGAAGCCAACGCGCAAGCCACCAATGCGGTTATTCCACCGGCCAGAATGCCTGATAACTGATTTAGCGATCAGTTTCGGTGATCCACAGCTGGCCACCTTCCATCCACGCCAGCCATTGACCATCCGGCGAGAAGACCACGGCGTCCGCAGAAGGTGGATTGGCGTGGTTTTCGGTTAAATACTCAACCTCGCCGCTTTGCGCATGGGCACAAACAATTCGATTATCCAGCACAAAGCCCAACCATTCTCCTGACGGATGCCAGTTAAATGCAGACTGAATATCCGTTTTGTTATGGGTTAACTTGCGCGGTTCGCCGCCCTGTGGCGAGATAAGCCACAGTTGCACAATGCCGTTATCATCACGCATTAAAAACGCGATTTGCGTACCCTGCGGATTACAGCGCACCCAGTGGCGCGGGACGTTGACTAACCCCGGATAAGCCCGATGATGGGTAAAGGTTAAACGTCGCTGCACGACGCCACGCGGTGGCGCGGGTAGGGTTGTTTCCGTTCCACTTAACGGCGCATCACCTGCCGATTTCCAGCTAGCTTCATCTTGCGGTAACTCAACGATAAATAGCTCCGGCACTTTCTCGCCCTTTGGCGAAAGTGTGTCGCCAATAAACGCCAGCGCGTGATTTCCTACCCATCCTTCTTCATAAGCACGATTGATTTCATCACTGCCAGGCTGCGGCGTGGGCGTGGTTTTACTCACCAGCACACACCAGTGGCTACCGCTGTATTCACGCGGATGTTGCTTTTGTACGTTGACCGGGCCAAACGGTGCAGCAACCCCGACGTTTCGCAAATCCAGCGCCGGATCGAGTTGATGCATTACATGGTCGTTATAGGTAAAGCTCCCCCTTTCACCGTTCGGGCTAAAGACATGCACATGGCTGCCACCGCGCAGCGCTCCTGGCGTATACGGCGCGGTAATATCCATTGCATCGAGATTGCTCACCTTGCCGCCTTCAGCAATGACTCCGCGTCGATGATGGAAGTCGTAATGCCATGTTTCATCAGGATTTTCAGGGCCGTGAATAAAGACATATTTCTCTGACTTCGGATGAACGGTCACCACGCCGACGTGTGCGCCCTGTGACGCGCGATAGATAACCTCGACCTCGCCTGTATGGATATTCACACGCTCAATGGTCTCGCCGGTAAACGACGCCCCAGAAGGACGCACGTCAAATACCAGCCACTGGCTGTCGGGCGTCCAGGTATTGGTATTTGTATTGGTATTGGTATTGGTGAGCAGGTGATTACGGGGAGCAAAGGTTATCTGTTTCATGGCGCGGTCCTGATACAAAACGGTTCCCGCCATCATACTTCACAAGGACTTCACTTTCAGACAATAGTCTTTTGCCATCGTGATGAATGTGAGTGAAAAGATGGAACATTTCGACGTGGCGATTATTGGCCTCGGCCCGGCAGGGTCGGCGTTGGCACGAAAGTTAGCCGGCAAAATGCAGGTGATCGCGCTGGATAAAAAGCACCAGTGCGGTACTGAAGGTTTCAGCAAACCTTGCGGCGGTCTGCTGGCACCGGACGCGCAGCGATCTTTTATTCGCGATGGACTGACGCTTCCTGTCGATGTGATCGCCAATCCACAGATTTTCAGCGTCAAAACTGTCGACGTCGCCGCATCGCTCACGCGTAACTACCAGCGAAGCTATATCAATATTAATCGCCATGCTTTCGACTTGTGGATGAAATCGCTGATCCCCGCCAGCGTTGAGGTTTATCACGATAGCCTGTGCCGAAAAATCTGGCGTGAGGATGATAAATGGCATGTCATTTTTCGTGCAGACGGCTGGGAGCAACATATTACCGCCCGCTATCTGGTCGGTGCCGATGGCGCAAACTCGATGGTGCGGCGACATCTCTACCCGGATCATCAAATCCGTAAATATGTCGCTATCCAGCAGTGGTTCGCAGAGAAACATCCGGTGCCGTTCTACTCCTGCATCTTTGATAATGCGATAACTGACTGTTACTCATGGAGTATCAGCAAAGATGGTTATTTTATCTTTGGCGGTGCCTATCCAATGAAAGACGGTCAGACGCGTTTCACGACGCTGAAAGAGAAAATGAGCGCCTTTCAGTTCCAGTTTGGCAAAGCGGTGAAAAGTGAGAAATGCACGGTGTTGTTTCCCTCACGCTGGCAGGATTTTGTCTGTGGTAAGGACAACGCCTTTCTGATTGGTGAAGCGGCGGGATTTATCAGCGCCAGCTCGCTGGAGGGGATTAGCTATGCGCTGGATAGCGCAGAGATTCTGCGTGCGGTGTTCCTGAAACAGCCGGAGAAGAGCAACGCCGCTTACTGGCGCGCCACACACAAACTGCGTTTAAAACTCTTCGGCAAGATAGTAAAAAGCCGATGCCTGACCGCACCGGCTTTAAGAAAGTGGATTATGCGCAGTGGTGTGGCGCATATTCCACAGTTGAAAGATTATCCAACGCGCTTCACATCACCCACCAGCAGGATGTAAGAGAGCGCGCCAATCAACGCGACGGCGGAGATATAAACCAGTGCAGGCGCGAAACCGTAACCCTGCGCCAGGTACCCCACCACCAGCGGAACGGTGATGCCGCCCAGACCACCGGCGAAGTTAAACACGCCGCCGGTTAAACCAATCAGGCGCATCGGTGCCAGAGAAGAGACCAGCGACCAGGTAATCGAAGCAAAACCGTTGCCGAAGAATGCCAGCGCCATCAGGCACATAATCATCATCGGATCGTTGGTGTAGTTAGCGCCCATAATGCAGGTGGAGATCAGCAAGCCGCAGATAATCGGCGTTTTACGCGCAAAGCCCAGTGAAAAGCCCTTACGTACCAGCAGATCCGCGACCCAGCCAGAGAGCAGGACGCCGACAAACGCCGCGAGGAATGGCACCGTGGTCATAAAGCCTGCTTTCAGCGCCGTGATTCCTTTTTCCTGGGTTAAATAGTTCGGGAACCAGGTTAAGAAAAACCACAGTGCAGAAGCCACCGCAAATTGCCCAAGATAAACGCCGATCAGTTTACGATGGAACACCAGTTTCCAGTCTTTGGCTGTTAACGGCTGACGCGCCTCTTTCTTCACCGGCGCATCACCATCCACCAGACCGCCGCCATCACGAATGTAATCCAGTTCAGCTTTGCTGATACCTTTGGTCAGGCGCGGCGGCTGATAAACCTTAAACCAAATCAGCGACCAGATAATGCCGATACCACCAGTGACAATGAACACCCAGTGCCAGCTCAACATCTCCTGAATCCAGATCAGCAGCGGAGTCAAAAACGCCAGACCGACAAACTGACCAGACGTATAAAAACCAACGGCGGAAGCGCGTTCATGTTCCGGGAACCAGCTGGTCACCATCCGGTTATTGGTCGGGAAAGCGGGCGCTTCGAAAATACCGGTTATCGCACGCAGACCAATTAATGACATTAATCCCGTGGCAAAGCCTTGGAATAAAGTCGCCACTGACCAACCAAATATCGCAATAAAATAAGTCACGCGAGAACCTACGCGATCTAAAAACCAACCGCCGGGGATCTGGCATAGCGTATAAAGCCAGGCGAAGGCCGAAAATACATAGCCCATTTCCGCTTTCGTAATGCCGAACTCTTCCTGAATATGGGCGGAAGCCACGGCCAGGTTAGCGCGGTCAACATAACAAATGACCACCGTAATAAAGATCATCACCAGCGTCAGATAACGCCGACGCCCCGGCTTTGCTGCATTAACGGGAATATCCATAGCGAGCTTTCTCCAGATTTTGGGCATAGCGAAGCCGCTCACCATGCCCTGTAATTTACAGAGGGTTATATTTTTGTATTGCTGTTTTAGTGCCCGATGAGGGGCTTACGTGGCAGGAATTACCACTCTGCTACGCTGTTATCTTCATGACGCCAGAGCGGATTACGCCAGTCCGGGGCATTTTTACTGAACTCAATAACTTTAGCTTCGTCGATTTCCACACCTAAGCCCGGTTTCGTTAACGGTTTAAAGAAGCCGCCAACCATGCTGAAGTCTTCTTTGTTTTTCACAAAGTCGAGTAACTCCGCGCCTTTGTTGTAATGAATGCCCATACTTTGTTACTGAAGTACCGCGTTATAGGAAACGAAGTCGATATGCAGGCAAGCCGCCAGTGCAATCGGTCCGAACGGACAGTGCGGCGCAAGGGTCACATCATAGGCTTCTGCCATTCCAGCAATTTTGTAGCATTCGGTAATACCGCCTGCATGGGAGAGATCCGGTTGCAGAATCGAAATACCGCCTGCCTCCAGCACGCGTTTAAAATCGAAACGTGAGAACATGCGCTCACCCGCCGCCAGTGGAATATGCGTTTGTGCCGCCAATTTCGGGTAGTATTCGGCTTGTTCCGCCAGCACCGGCTCTTCAATAAACAGCGGGCGATACGGCTCCAGTTCTTTAATCAGCACTTTCGCCATTGGCGCGCTGACGCGACCGTGGAAATCAAGACCAAACTCAATCTGATTGCCAAAAGCTTCACGAATTTGTGCCACGGTGTTGACTGCCGCATCTACCGCGCGGGAGTTATCAATTAGCCCCAGTTCTTCACAACCGTTCAGTTTGAAGGTATCGAAGCCGATTTCGCGCAGGGTTTTAATGCCGTCGATAACATCCGCCGGACGATCGCCGCCGACCCAACTGTAGGCTTTAATTTTGTCGCGAACCAGGCCGCCCATCAGTTGCCAGACTGGCGCATTCAGCACTTTGCCTTTGATATCCCATAACGCCTGGTCGATCCCGGCGATGGCGCTCATCAGGATTGGACCGCCACGATAAAATCCGGCGCGATACATCACTTGCCATAAGTCGTTGATGCGCGAAGGATCCTGACCAATCAAATAGTCACCCAGCTCGTGAACTGCCGCTTCCACCGTACGGGCGCGGCCTTCAATCACGGGCTCGCCCCAACCGACCACGCCTTCATCGGTTTCAATTTTCAGGAACATCCAGCGGGGAGGTAAACGATACGTGGTAATTTTGGTGATTTTCATTGCACTGCCTCTCGATACGCCTTAACAAATGCTGCTGCCTGCTGCGCGGTGCGTTCTACGGACTGCCCGGCGCGATAAAGATCGCTGCCTAAGCCCGCCCCAACACAACCTGCGTCTATCCACTGCGCCAGGTTTTCTGGCGTCACGCCGCCAACGGCAAAGACTGCGATGTCCGGTGGTAATACCGCTTTTAACGCTTTGATGTATTGCGGACCAAAAGCCGATGACGGAAATATTTTCAGCGCCTGCGCGCCCGCTTCGAGCGCGGTAAAGGCTTCGGTCGCCGTCGCGCAGCCGGGGCAAACGGTCATGCCGTAGCCCACCGCGCGGCGGATCACTTCACTATGGATATTGGGCGTAACGATGAGCTGACAGCCCATCCTGGCGAGCGCATCGACCTGTTCAGGTTTCAGTACCGTACCTGCGCCAATCAACGCCTTGTCGCCATACGCATCAACGATGGCGGGAATGCTCTGCTCCCATTGTGGGGAATTCAGCGGGATTTCAACCGCGTCGAACCCGGCGTCAATCACCGCGCCAACATGCGCCAGCGCCTCGTCGGGCGTAATGCCGCGCAAAATGGCGATCAGCGGGAGTTTAGTTTGCCACTGCATGAGCGATGCTCCTTATACCAGCCTGAAATGCCGTGTCGCCCGCCACCGCCGCCACGTCGCAACCCATCGCCTGAAAGGCTTGCTGGTAGCGCGCGGTCAGCGATGTTCCGGCGACAAGGGTGATGGCGTGTTGATGGGTCACATAGTCGCGCATACTGGCAACCTCTGCGCCAATCAACAAACCAGAGAGAAATTCGCTGACCTGTTCGCGGGGAAGTGTTCCCAGCACATGCGAGGCGCGAACTTCAAAAAGCTGCGGCAATATGGCGGGCGCATTAAGGCCGCGCTCAAGGCCAGCCGCGAAGGCATCGGCAGAGTTTTCCTGCGGCGGCAAACCTGCGCCAATCAATGAGTGATTTAACAGTAAATGATGTAATTCACCGGTCATCACGGTGCGAAAATCGTTGATTTGCTGGCTATCGGCCTGCACCCATTTGCAATGCGTACCGGGCATAACATAAAGAGAGGAAGGAGCCAGAGCTCGCGCGCCGATCAATTGTGTTTCTTCGCCGCGCATCACATTGTGGTTATCGTCATGAGAGACGCATAATCCGGGAATAATCCAGATATTGTCGCCAACAGACGTTAATTGTTCGCCAATAGACGAAAAACGGGCAGGAACAGATAAATACGGAGCAACTTTCCAGCCGACATTGCTGCCGACCATTCCTGCCATCACCACTGGCGTATTTTCTTCACGCCAGTCGGTCGTGACTTCTGCTAACACTGCAGCCGGAGATTTTCCGTTCAGGCGCGTGACGCCTGCTTCTGATTGCCTGCTCTCCAGGCAGTGGTCGCCCTGATAAAGCCAGGCGCGCAGATTGGTCGATCCCCAGTCAATTGCGATGTAGCGAGCTGTCATGTGATTTCCTTTAACCTTCGTGTCGAGCTGGCAATCATGGTAAGCGCCGCCTGCTCTGCCGCATCGCCGTCCTGATGCCGTATCGCATCGAACAGCGCCTTATGTTCCTGGAGCGTTTGCGGCATGTTGGCCTCATCGCCCATCCAGGTTCGTTCAAAAACCGCCCGCTGCAGCGAACTGATCGCAATGCTAAGTTGCTGTAACACCGGGTTATGCACCGACTGCAGCACCGCCTCGTGGTAGCGAATATCCGCTTCGTTAAACGCTTCGCGGTCCTGATTGTTGGCAATCATCTCGTTCAGCGCCGATTCAATCTGCGCCAGATCGCTGGAGGTCGCGCGCTCTGCTGCCCAACGGGCAATCGCCGGTTCCACCAGATTTCGCACTTCGCTCATGGCACTGATAAGCCGTGGGTCGTAGTCGTTTTCCAGCACCCATTGCAGTACGTCAGTGTCGAGGTAATTCCACTGGTTACGCGGTGCCACAAACGCCCCGCGATAACGTTTCATTTCAATCAGCCGCTTCGCCATCAGCGAACGGAACACCTCACGGATGATGTTGCGCGAGGTTGCAAACTCTTCACAGAGCTCCGCCTCAGCCGCAAGTGGCGAGCCAGGTACGTATTTGCCGTGAACGATCTGTTTACCCAGCGTAATGACAATGCGATCGGTTTTATTGAGAGTCATGGAGAGTCCTTGTGCTCTGTATGTTCTTCTCTACTTTACCCCGATCGATGCATAACGCGGCAACTTTGTAGTACCAGCGTGATGACGTTCGCGTTTGCCGCGCGCGTAATGTAGTACAAACTTATATTGTTGCGCTACAATTTAGATCAAAAAAAGAACAACACATAAAAAAATGACATGCGTCGGGCAGAAATCTGAAAAGGGATATCAGGCGCTAAACAGGAGGGAAAGAAGAGTATGCTTTCAACGGCTTAGCTACTCGTTTAAAGGATTAATCATGAAGTTGAATTTTAAGGGATTTTTTAAGGCTGCCGGTTTATTCCCACTGGCGCTGATGCTTTCAGGCTGTATCTCGTATGCTCTGGTTTCCCATACCGCAAAGGGTAGTTCAGGAAAGTATCAATCGCAGTCAGACACCATCACTGGGCTATCGCAGGCAAAAGATAGTAATGGAACAAAAGGCTATGTTTTTGTAGGGGAATCGCTGGATTACCTTATCACTGATGGTGCCGATGACATCGTTAAGATGCTCAATGATCCAGCACTTAACCGGCACAATATTCAGGTTGCCGATGACGCAAGATTTGTTTTAAATGCGGGGAAAAAGAAATTTACCGGCACAATATCGCTTTACTACTACTGGAATAACGAAGAAGAAAAGGCACTGGCAACGCATTATGGTTTTGCCTGTGGTGTTCAACACTGTACCAGGTCACTGGAAAACCTAAAAGGCACAATCCATGAGAAAAATAAAAACATGGATTACTCAAAGGTGATGGCGTTCTACCATCCATTTAAAGTGCGATTTTATGAATACTATTCACCCAGAGGCATTCCGGATGGTGTTTCCGCAGCATTACTGCCAGTGACTGTTACACTGGACATCATTACTGCACCGCTGCAATTTCTGGTTGTATATGCAGTAAACCAATAATCAGTAAGCGGGCAAACGCGTTTATGCTGTTTGCCCGCCCACAGATTAATTCAGCACATACTTCTCAATAGCAAACGCCACGCCATCTTCAAGGTTGGATTTTGTGACAAAGTTCGCCACTTCTTTCACCGAAGGAATAGCGTTATCCATCGCCACACCGACGCCTGCATATTCAATCATTGCGATGTCGTTTTCCTGATCGCCAATCGCCATGATTTCTTCCGGTTTAATACCTAACACGTCGGCCAGTGATTTCACACCCGTACCTTTGTTAACGCGTTTATCGAGGATTTCGAGGAAGTACGGCGCACTTTTCAGCACGGTATATTTCTCTTTCACTTCCTGCGGAATACGCGCGATAGCCTGGTCGAGGATGGCGGGTTCATCAATCATCATCACTTTCAGGAACTGGGTATTGGGGTCCATTTTCTCCGCTTCGCAGAACACCAGCGGAATTGTGGCAACGAAGGATTCATGCACCGTGTAGTAGCTGATATCGCGGTTAGCGGTGTACAGCGTGGTGCGGTCCAGGGCGTGGAAATGAGAACCGACTTCGCGAGAGAGTTTTTCCAGGAAACGATAGTCGTCATAGCTGAGAGCGGTTTGCGCCACGGTGCTACCATCAGCGGCCTTCTGTACCAGCGCGCCGTTATAAGTAATGCAGTAGTCGCCCGGCTGTTCCATATGCAGCTCTTTCAGGTAGTTGTGCACACCTGCATACGGACGACCCGTCGTTAGCACGACATTCACGCCACGGGCGCGAGCTGCGGCAATCGCATTTTTAACGGCGGGTGAAATGGTGTGATCGGGCAGCAGAAGGGTGCCATCCATATCGATAGCAATGAGTTTGATAGCCATGAGTTCCCAAGGTAGATTAGTTCCTGACCCATGCTAACGCGATTCCGCTCAAAAATCAGTACAACACCCGAGGGAAAAGGGGATGCAACGCGGGTTGCATGCTCCCCATTTGCTTAGCGGAAGAGTTTCCCTTTCAGCAGTTCCATGCCTGCGGAAAGCAGATCGTTATTGGCTTGTGCTGACACTTCACCTTGCGGTGAGAGCGCATCAATAATCTTCGGCAATTGCTCTGCCAGTAAACTGGAAGCCGTACTGGTATCCACGCCAAGTTTTTGCCCGAGATCGGACACCGCATTTGTGCCGAGCGCCGACTCCAGTTGCTCGCCGCTAACTGATTGATTTCTCTGTTGATTACTCAACCAGGTTGAGAGAATGGCCCCTAAGCCGCCACTTTGCAGTTTTTCCAGCAGCACCTGAATGCCACCCTGCTCCTCAACCCAACTTAAAATCGCCTGATATTTCCCCGCATCGCCTTTCAGAAAGGCACCGACAACTTCATCAAAAAGCCCCATGATAATCACCTGTAAAGCGTTACGTGTTGACCCAAAAAGTATAGATCTGCGGGATGATAATTGCGGATTGCAGAAATAAAAAGGGCGGAGATGATCTCCGCCCTTTTCTTATAGCTTCTTGCCGGATGCGGCGTGAACGCCTTACCCGGCCTACAAAATCATGCAAAATCAATATATTGCAGGAGTCTCGTAGGACTAATAAGCGTAGCGCATCAGGCACGCTCGCATGGTTAACGCCATTAAATATCAATATTCGCCGCTTTCAGGGCGTTCTCTTCAATAAACGCACGACGCGGTTCTACGGCGTCGCCCATCAGCGTGGTGAACAACTGGTCAGCGGCAATCGCATCCTTAACGGTAACGCGCAGCATACGACGGCTTTCCGGGTCCATGGTGGTTTCCCACAGCTGTTCCGGGTTCATCTCGCCCAGACCTTTATAACGCTGGATGGAGAGGCCACGACGGGACTCTTTCACCAGCCAGTCCAGCGCCTGCTCGAAGCTGGCTACCGGCTGACGACGCTCGCCACGTTCGATAAACGCATCTTCTTCCAGCAAGCCACGCAGTTTCTCACCCAGCGTGCAGATACGACGATATTCGCCACCGGTGATAAACTCGTGATCCAGCGGATAGTCAGTATCCACACCGTGGGTACGCACGCGAACAATCGGCTCGAACAGGTTTTGTTCGGCATTGGTGTGGACATCAAACTTCCACTGGCTGCCGTGCTGTTCTTTGTCGTTCAGTTCGCTGACCAGCGCGTTCACCCAGCGGGTAACGGTCTGCTCATCAGAAAGGTCAGCTTCCGTCAACGTCGGCTGATAGATAAGCTCTTTCAGCATTGCTTTCGGATAACGACGCTCCATGCGGTTGATCATTTTCTGCGTCGCGTTGTACTCAGATACCAGTTTCTCTAACGCTTCGCCAGCCAATGCCGGTGCACTGGCGTTGGTGTGCAGCGTTGCGCCGTCCAGCGCGATAGAGATCTGGTACTGATCCATCGCTTCGTCGTCTTTAATGTACTGTTCCTGCTTGCCTTTCTTCACTTTGTACAGCGGCGGCTGAGCGATGTAGACGTGACCGCGTTCAACGATTTCCGGCATCTGACGATAGAAGAAGGTCAACAGCAGCGTACGAATGTGCGAGCCGTCGACGTCCGCATCGGTCATGATGATGATGCTGTGATAACGCAGTTTGTCCGGGTTGTACTCGTCACGACCGATACCACAGCCAAGCGCGGTGATAAGCGTCGCCACTTCCTGAGAAGAGAGCATCTTATCGAAGCGCGCTTTCTCGACGTTAAGGATTTTACCCTTCAGCGGCAGAATCGCCTGGTTCTTGCGGTTACGCCCCTGCTTCGCAGAGCCGCCCGCGGAGTCCCCTTCCACCAGGTACAGTTCGGAAAGCGCCGGATCGCGTTCCTGGCAGTCTGCCAGTTTGCCCGGCAGGCCAGCTAAGTCGAGCGCACCTTTACGGCGGGTCATTTCACGCGCGCGACGCGCCGCTTCACGGGCACGGGCAGCATCGATAATTTTGCCAACCACGATTTTCGCATCAGTTGGGTTTTCCAGCAGGTATTCCGCCAGCAGTTCGTTCATCTGCTGTTCAACCGCCGATTTCACCTCAGAAGAAACCAGTTTGTCTTTGGTCTGGGAGGAGAATTTCGGGTCCGGCACTTTTACGGAAACGACCGCAATCAGGCCTTCACGCGCATCGTCACCGGTGGCGCTGACTTTGGCTTTTTTGCTGTAGCCTTCTTTGTCCATGTAGGCATTCAGGGTACGGGTCATCGCCGCACGGAAGCCTGCCAGGTGAGTACCGCCGTCACGCTGCGGAATGTTGTTGGTAAAGCAGTAGATGTTTTCCTGGAAGCCATCGTTCCACTGCAGCGCCACTTCAACGCCAATACCGTCTTTTTCGGTGGAGAAGTAGAAGATATTTGGGTGGATCGGCGTTTTGTTCTTGTTCAGATATTCAACGAACGCTTTGATGCCGCCTTCATAGTGGAAGTGGTCTTCTTTGCCGTCACGCTTGTCGCGCAGACGAATGGAAACGCCGGAGTTGAGGAACGACAACTCACGCAGACGTTTCGCCAGAATTTCATATTCGAACTCGGTCACATTGGTGAAGGTTTCGAGGCTGGGCCAGAAACGCACCATGGTGCCGGTTTTTTCAGTCTCGCCGGTAACCGCCAGCGGAGCCTGCGGTACACCGTGTTCGTAGATCTGACGGTGAATTTTACCCTCGCGCTGAATAACCAGCTCCAGTTTTTGCGACAGGGCGTTTACTACCGAAACACCAACGCCGTGCAGACCGCCGGACACTTTATAGGAGTTATCGTCAAATTTACCGCCTGCGTGCAGAACGGTCATGATCACTTCCGCCGCCGATACGCCCTCTTCCGGGTGAATACCGGTCGGAATGCCGCGCCCGTCATCCTGTACAGAGACAGAGTTATCGGCGTGAATGGTGACGATAATTTCTTTACAGTGACCCGCGAGCGCTTCGTCGATAGCGTTATCTACCACCTCGAATACCATGTGGTGCAGACCGGTGCCGTCATCCGTGTCGCCGATATACATACCCGGGCGCTTACGCACCGCATCCAGCCCTTTCAGGACTTTGATACTGGAGGAGTCATAAGAATTCGACATCAACGTTTCTCGCTCATTTATACTTGGGTTAATCCGTTATTTTACCCTTTTCCACGGTAAACATCTTCGAATTTTCGTCCGACATGTCTATAACGTGTTCAGCACTGATCGCGCTGACAAAGACCTGTGATTGCGTCGCTTTTAAGCGGCTGGCAAGCAACCCGCGACGCTCATCATCAAGCTCAGAGGCAAAATCATCTATCAGGTAGAGACACCGCCGCCCGCTTTCACGAGTGAGGAACTCTCCTTGCGCCAGACGTAAGGCGCACATCAACAGCTTAAGCTGCCCACGCGATAAGGTATCTTCCACCGGCGCACCGTCGGCGCGAATGCGTAAGTCCGCTTTATGCGGGCCATGCGCGGTGTAGGTTAGCTGGCGATCGCGTTCAAAATTACGTTCCAGCACCTCAGCGTACTCTGTCTCTTTCTCCCAGCCGCGCTGGAAAGAGAAAGTCAGAGAAAACTCAGGGAGAAATTGCTTACAGGTATCATCCATATCGGCCGCGATACCGGCGCTATACTCCGCGCGCCAGGTGCTGATTTGCTCCGCCAGCGGGATCAGTTCTTTATCCCACGGGCGTAGCTGTTCGTAACGAGTCACCTGGCGCAGCGCCGCATTGCGCTGCTTGAGCAATCGCTTGAGATTGCTCCAGGCGGTGAAAAATCCAGGTTCGTTGTGAAAGCATCCCCAGTCGAGGAATGCTCTTCTGTATTTGGGGCCGCCGTTGAGTAAAGTAAACCCTTCTGGCGTTATCAACTGCATCGGCATCAGGTGCGCCAGTTCCGCGACTTTATGCCCGTCCGTACCGTCAATACGGACTTTGCTGTCGCCCTGTTTGTCTTTGGTTAAGCCAATCGCCGTCTCGCGCTCTTCGCCCTGTAATCGCCCGTGGAGAACAAATGCCTCCTGCTCATGGCGAATGACGCGACCAATCTGCAAACTGCGAAACGCCCGACCATGGCCGAGCGTATAGATGGCTTCCAGCACGCTGGTTTTGCCACTGCCGTTGGCACCTACCAGAAAGTTAAAGCCGGGAGATAAAGCGAGATCCGCGGTTTCAATATTGCGGAAATCGCGGATCAACAAGCGGGTGAGGGACATTACAGTCTCATTGGCATGACAACATAGGCAGCCGACTGTGATGCGGCATCTTCAATCTGCACGCTGGAAACCGAATCGGTCAGCATCATGCGGACGTTTTCGCATTTCAGCGCGTTCAGAACATCCAGCACATAGCTGACGTTGAAGCCGATTTCCATCTCCGCACCGCTATAGGTAACGTCGAGGATCTCTTCCGCTTCTTCCTGTTCCGGGTTGTTGGCAGTAATTTTCAGCTGGTTTTCGCTGACATACAGGCGCACACCGCGGAATTTCTCGTTAGAGAGAATCGCCGCGCGAGCAAACGCCTGCTTGAGCAGATCGCAGCCTGCTTCCAGATGTTTGTCCGGGTTCTTCGGCAGAACGCGACGGTAATCCGGGAAGCGACCATCCACCAGTTTCGAGGTGAAAATAAAGTCGCCAACGTGGGCACGAATGTTATTGCTGCCAATCTGCACACGCAGCAGATTGTCGCCGCCGTCGAGCATACGCATCAGTTCAATCACGCCTTTACGCGGTACGATCACCGAATGGCTTGGCAAAGATTGACCAATTGGCATTGAACAGACCGCCAGACGGTGGCCGTCGGTTGCCACGGTGCGCAGTTCTTCACCTTCGGTTTCAAACAGCATACCGTTTAAGTAATAGCGAACATCCTGATGCGCCATCGAAAACTGGGTTGCTTCAATCAGACGCTTCATCGTCGCCTGCGGCAGGGTAAATTCGACTTCGCTCTGCCAGTCATCGAGGTTCGGGAAATCCGCCGCTGGCAGGGTAGACAGCGAAAAACGGCTACGCCCGGAGCGCACCAGCATCCGTTCACCTTCCAGCTGCACGGCAATTTCCGCGCCTTCAGGCAGACCACGGCAGATATCAAAGAATTTGCGCGCCGGAACGGTCGTCGCTCCTGGCTCGTGTGGCTGAACCAGCGCAACGCGTGCCACCATTTCCATCTCGAGATCAGTACCGGTCAGCGACAACGTACCGTCAGCAACCTGTAACAGCAGATTACCGAGAATCGGTAGCGTAGGACGACCACCTAACGGACCGCTCACCTGTTGTAGCGGTTTTAATAAATGCTCACGTTCTACGGTAAATTTCATAGGTTTACGATGACAATGTTCTGATTAAATTTGAAAAATCTTCTTTGATATCGTGGCTCTCTTCACGCAACTGCTCGATCTTACGGCAGGCATGAAGCACCGTCGTGTGGTCACGCCCACCAAACGCATCGCCAATCTCTGGCAGACTGTGGTTAGTCAGCTCTTTCGCTAGCGCCATCGCCATCTGGCGCGGACGCGCCACCGAGCGGGATCGACGCTTGGAAAGGAGATCCGCGACTTTGATCTTGTAGTACTCCGCCACCGTCTTCTGAATATTGTCGATGGTGACCAGTTTTTCCTGCAATGCCAGCAAGTCGCGCAGCGCCTCACGCACGAAGTCGATGGTGATCGCCCGTCCGGTAAAGTTGGCGTTAGCAATAACGCGGTTCAGCGCCCCTTCCAGCTCACGTACGTTAGATCGTAGACGCTTGGCGATAAAGAACGCCACTTCACCCGGCAAACGAATGTCATTTTCGTCGGCCTTTTTCATCAGGATCGCCACACGGGTTTCCAGCTCTGGCGGTTCGATCGCCACAGTCAGTCCCCAACCGAAGCGGGATTTCAAACGATCCTCAACGCCGTTGATCTCTTTCGGATAGCGATCCGAGGTGAGAATGATCTGTTGATTACCTTCCAGCAGGGCGTTGAAGGTGTGGAAAAACTCTTCCTGAGATCGTTCTTTATTAGCAAAAAACTGAATATCGTCGATCAGCAGTGCATCTACGGAACGGTAGTAGCGTTTAAACTCTTCGATCGCGTTGTTTTGCAGGGCTTTAACCATGTCCTGAACAAAGCGCTCGGAGTGCATATAAACCACTTTGGCATTCGGCTTGCGCGCCATAATGCCGTTACCCACCGCATGCAGCAGGTGAGTTTTACCCAGACCCGTGCCGCCATAAAGGAACAACGGGTTATAGGCACCGCCAGGGTTATCCGCCACCTGGCAAGCCGCCGCGCGCGCCAGTTGGTTAGATTTACCTTCAACGAAGTTATCAAACGTGTGTTTGACGTTTACGTTAGAACGATAGGTCGGTTCTGCCGGGGCCGGGACGTTATCCCAACCTGAGCGCGTAGAAGGCGCAGCACGTTGCGGCTGCGTTTGCGCCACCTGTGCAGGGGCCGCGACGTTGCTCGTCACTGCCGCTTGTGGCGTTTGCGTCACCGGTTTGGTGCCGACTTCAAAACGCAGCTGTGGGGCATCCGCTCCGCAGAAACTGGTTAGCAGTCCATTGATATTATTAAGGTACTTGTCCCGTACCCAATCGAGGACAAAACGGTTTGGCGCGTACAGGGCCAGCGTGTTATCGCTCAGTTCCGCCTGCAATGGGCGTATCCACATACTGAATTCTGTGGCTGGTAACTCATCCTGCAATCGGGCAAGACACTGCTGCCAAAGCGAAAGTGACACGGCGGACTCCACTCGAACAAAAGTCGATAATGACTAAGGCTGAAACATTCATGATTGTTGACGTACGTCGAAAAGACCCTGCTTGAGGGTGACGCACGAACCGCTGTCTGCGGTTATATGCCCGATCAAGATCCTGCAAAACGATCGGGACCGCGGATCATAGCCTAAACTGCGCAAGAGATCTTCTGTTTCTCACAGATTTTCCCTATTTATCCACAGGACTTTCCAGAACTCGCTAAGTGTAAACGATCCTGCCGCGAGGCGGGCACGATTTACGCCGCATATTGGAAAATTTAATGACCATAGACAAAAATTGGCTTAATCGATCTAATAAAGATCCAGGACGATCCTTGCGCTTTACCCATCAGCCCGTATAATCCTCCACCCGGCGCGCCATGCTGGTTTCCACTGGTGTGAGGTCGTACATTTTCCCTGCGAAAAGGTGCGGAAAAGCGCGGTAAATAAGGAAAGAGAATTGACTCCGGTGTGTACAATTATTACAATCCGGCCTCTTTAATCACCCATGGCTTCGGTGTCCATCGTTTCATTTTTCGGCGGATATCCAATAAAGCCATTGAATTTATTCAAGTTTAGGTAGAAATCGCCATGAAACGCACTTTTCAACCGTCTGTACTGAAGCGCAACCGTTCTCACGGCTTCCGTGCTCGTATGGCTACTAAAAATGGTCGTCAGGTTCTGGCACGTCGTCGTGCTAAAGGCCGCGCTCGTCTGACCGTTTCTAAGTAATAAAGCTAACCCCTGAGTGGTTAAGCTCGCATTTCCCAGGGAGTTACGCTTGTTAACTCCCAGTCAATTCACATTCGTCTTCCAGCAGCCACAACGGGCTGGCACGCCGCAAATTACCATTCTCGGCCGCCTGAATTCGCTGGGGCATCCCCGTATCGGTCTTACAGTCGCCAAGAAAAACGTTCGACGCGCCCATGAACGCAATCGGATTAAACGCCTGACGCGTGAAAGCTTCCGTCTGCGCCAACATGAACTCCCGGCTATGGATTTCGTGGTGGTGGCGAAAAAAGGGGTTGCCGACCTCGATAACCGTGCTCTCTCGGAAGCGTTGGAAAAATTATGGCGCCGCCACTGTCGCCTGGCTCGCGGGTCCTGATAGCCCTCATTCGGGTCTATCAACGCCTGATTAGTCCGCTACTCGGGCCGCATTGTCGTTTCACTCCAACCTGTTCAAGCTACGGAATTGAGGCATTGCGCAGGTTTGGAGTGATAAAAGGCAGTTGGTTGACGGTGAAACGCGTATTAAAATGCCACCCTTTACACCCTGGTGGTGACGATCCCGTCCCGCCCGGACCATTTGATACCAGAGAACACTAACGATGGATTCGCAACGCAATCTTTTAGTCATCGCTTTGCTGTTCGTGTCTTTCATGATCTGGCAAGCCTGGGAGCAGGATAAAAACCCGCAACCTCAGGCCCAACAGACCACGCAGACAACGACCACCGCAGCGGGTAGCGCCGCCGACCAGGGCGTACCGGCCAGTGGCCAGGGGAAACTGATCTCGGTTAAGACCGACGTGCTTGATCTGACCATCAACACCCGTGGTGGTGATGTTGAGCAAGCTCTGCTGCCTGCTTACCCGAAAGAGCTGAACTCTACCCAGCCGTTCCAGCTGTTGGAAACTTCACCGCAGTTTATTTATCAGGCACAGAGCGGTCTGACCGGTCGTGATGGCCCGGATAACCCGGCTAACGGCCCGCGTCCGCTGTATAACGTTGAAAAAGACGCTTATGTGCTGGCTGAAGGTCAAAACGAACTGCAGGTGCCGATGACGTATACCGACGCGGCAGGCAACACGTTTACCAAAACGTTTGTCCTGAAACGTGGTGATTACGCTGTCAACGTCAACTACAACGTGCAGAACGCTGGCGAGAAACCGCTGGAAATCTCCTCGTTTGGTCAGTTGAAGCAATCCATCACTCTGCCACCGCATCTCGATACCGGAAGCAGCAACTTCGCACTGCACACCTTCCGTGGCGCGGCGTACTCCACGCCTGACGAGAAGTATGAGAAATACAAGTTCGATACCATTGCCGATAACGAAAACCTGAACATCTCTTCGAAAGGTGGTTGGGTGGCGATGCTGCAACAGTATTTCGCGACGGCGTGGATCCCGCATAACGACGGTACCAACAACTTCTATACCGCTAATCTGGGTAACGGCATCGTCGCTATCGGCTATAAATCTCAGCCGGTACTGGTTCAGCCTGGTCAGACTGGCGCGATGAACAGCACCCTGTGGGTTGGCCCGGAAATCCAGGACAAAATGGCAGCTGTTGCTCCGCACCTGGATCTGACCGTTGATTACGGTTGGTTGTGGTTCATCTCTCAGCCGCTGTTCAAACTGCTGAAATGGATCCATAGCTTTGTGGGTAACTGGGGCTTCTCCATTATCATCATCACCTTTATCGTTCGTGGCATCATGTACCCGCTGACCAAAGCGCAGTACACCTCCATGGCGAAGATGCGTATGCTGCAGCCGAAGATTCAGGCAATGCGTGAGCGTCTGGGCGATGACAAACAGCGTATCAGTCAGGAAATGATGGCGCTGTACAAAGCTGAGAAGGTTAACCCGCTGGGCGGCTGCTTCCCGCTGCTGATCCAGATGCCAATCTTCCTGGCGTTGTACTACATGCTGATGGGTTCCGTTGAACTGCGTCAGGCACCGTTTGCACTGTGGATCCACGACCTGTCGGCACAGGACCCGTACTACATCCTGCCGATCCTGATGGGCGTAACGATGTTCTTCATTCAGAAGATGTCGCCGACCACTGTGACCGACCCGATGCAGCAGAAGATCATGACCTTTATGCCGGTCATCTTCACCGTGTTCTTCCTGTGGTTCCCGTCAGGTCTGGTACTGTACTATATCGTCAGCAACCTGGTAACCATTATTCAGCAGCAGCTGATTTACCGTGGTCTGGAAAAACGTGGCCTGCATAGCCGCGAGAAGAAAAAATCCTGATTCGGTGAGTTTTCGCTAAAATAAGGGCGGTCAGTTGACCGCCTTTTTTCTTTTCGTAGGGCGGATAAGCACCGCGCATCCGCCACACAAAGCAACAGGAACATCATGAGCGATAATGACACTATCGTAGCCCAGGCCACGCCTCCGGGACGTGGCGGCGTTGGCATCCTGCGCATCTCCGGCTTCAAAGCCCGTGAAGTTGCCGAAACCGTGCTGGGTAAACTGCCTAAGCCGCGCTACGCCGATTATCTTCCGTTTAAAGACGCCGACGGCAGCGTGCTCGATCAGGGGATTGCGCTATGGTTCCCTGGCCCGAACTCGTTCACCGGCGAAGATGTGCTGGAACTGCAAGGTCATGGCGGTCCGGTGATCCTCGACCTGCTGTTAAAACGCATTCTGACCATTCCCGGCCTGCGGATTGCTCGCCCTGGTGAGTTTTCCGAACGCGCGTTTCTTAACGATAAACTTGACTTAGCCCAGGCCGAGGCGATTGCCGATCTTATCGACGCCAGTTCGGAACAGGCGGCCCGTTCGGCACTTAACTCGCTGCAAGGCGCATTCTCCGCACGGGTTAATCATCTGGTAGAAGCCCTCACCCACTTGCGCATTTACGTCGAAGCGGCAATTGATTTCCCTGATGAAGAGATCGATTTCCTCTCCGACGGCAAAATTGAAGCCCAGCTTAATGACGTGATGGCCGATCTCGATGCAGTGCGTGCTGAAGCACGTCAGGGTAGTTTGTTGCGCGAAGGGATGAAAGTAGTGATTGCCGGACGTCCTAATGCCGGTAAATCGAGCCTGTTAAACGCGCTGGCGGGCCGTGAAGCGGCAATCGTAACCGATATCGCCGGAACCACGCGTGACGTGCTGCGTGAGCATATCCACATTGACGGAATGCCGCTGCATATCATCGACACTGCCGGGCTACGTGAGGCCAGTGACGAAGTGGAACGTATTGGTATCGAGCGCGCGTGGCAGGAAATTGAACAGGCCGACCGCGTGCTGTTTATGGTCGATGGCACCACGACAGACGCCGTTGATCCGGCAGAGATCTGGCCGGAATTTATCGCCCGTCTGCCCGCGAAACTGCCGATCACCGTGGTACGCAATAAAGCCGATATCACCGGCGAAACGCTGGGAATGAGTGAAGTGAACGGTCACGCGTTAATTCGTCTCTCGGCAAGGACTGGTGAAGGCGTGGACGTGCTGCGTAACCATCTCAAACAGAGCATGGGCTTTGACACCAATATGGAAGGCGGCTTCCTGGCGCGCCGTCGCCACTTACAGGCGCTGGAACAGGCAGCGGAGCATTTGCAGCAAGGTAAAGCGCAACTGTTGGGAGCCTGGGCAGGTGAACTGCTGGCGGAAGAGTTGCGCCTGGCACAGCAGAACTTAAGCGAAATCACCGGGGAATTTACTTCAGACGACCTGCTGGGGCGGATTTTCTCCAGCTTCTGTATTGGTAAGTAACCGCGCTTACGAAGCCGTATTCTGACTGTCAGATGCGGCTTCGCTTCATTGTTAGCACTCCTGTTATGCCTCAACCCTTTTTTAAACATTAAAATTCTTACGTAATTTATAATCTTTAAAAAAAGCATTTAATACTGCTCCCCGAACGATTGTGATTCGATTCACATTTAAACAATTTCAGAATAGACAAAAATTCTGGGTAATGACTCCAACTTACTGATAGTGTTTTATGTTCAGATAATGCCCGATGACCTTGTCATGCAGCTCCACCGA
>NZ_JBDYCV010000022.1:0-48112 GCF_040495915.1 Shigella sp. FJ200513
TTCACCGGGACGTATACCGGAGCTGATGCGCGATCTTGCAAGTATGGGACAACTTGTGAAATTACCGACGAGAAGGGAAAGGGCCTTCCCGAGAGTGGTAAAGGAGAGGCCCTGGAAATACCCCACAGCTCCGAAAAAGAGCCAGTCAGTTGCTTAACTGACTGGCATTACCCCTTCTGGGGCCGTTTTTTTGTTTACCCAAAGCAACTTTTCCATAAACCGACAGCATTAGCCTTCATCATATTTGCGACGATGTATAACGCCTAAACACAGGGATATTGTACTTTACAGGTCACAAGTCAACGTCGGTGCTTAAGAGCCCTGTGAGGCGTATAGCGGCGTTAAAAAACTGCTGAGAAGGGTATATAGCCCGGAAGAAGTGCGTAAAACGAACTGACAGGATAAAAGTGCCCTGCTCACCCTGTCAGTAAAGAAATTCTTATTAATCGTGGCGATGCCTTTCCTGAATAGCCGTTAATGAGCCGACTTGTAACGCCTCTTTATAGTGTTTACGGCATACAGAAACGTATCGTTCATTACCACCAATTACCACCTGCTCACCTTCGTTATAAGGTCTGCCTGCTTGATCAAGACGCAGCACCATGCTTGCTTTACGGCCACAAAAACAGATGGTTTTTAATTCAACCAGTTTGTCGGACCATGCCAGTAAGTATTGGCTGCCAATAAATAATTCACCTCGAAAATCGGTACGTAAACCATAACAAAGTACGGGTATATCGAGTTGATCGACAACCTCCGATAATTCATATACTTGTTGTCTGGTTAAAAACTGGCATTCATCAACCAGTACGCAATGAATTGCCTGCTGTTCATGTTCCGCACGAATCTCATCAAATAATGATGAATTTTGGTTAAATAATTTTGCAGGCGATGACAAACCTATACGCGAACTGACTTTCCCGGCACCAAAGCGATCATCAATTTCTGCCGTATATACGACAGTGCGCATGCCGCGTTCCTGGTAATTGTATGAAGATTGCAACAATGCTGTAGACTTACCCGCATTCATTGCGGAATAGTAGAAATATAGCTGTGCCATCAGCCACAGGCCCTCAATGATATGAAATAAAGTTGGCTGGAGTTTATCATAATTCGTCAGTTTTTCAGCTCAACAGTATGCACAGAAGTGGGTATATGCGTTCTCCCTTACGAAGCCTTGCATAATCCTTCTGAGCTATCATTACAACTGCCTCGCTTGTTATAAGCGGGTAAATGACTGCTGGTAACTATTCACAATCTTTAACCTGTTGCGCAAGTAATAGCCCTCTGTTGACCTCCAGGAGATAGTGCAATACTAAGTCCATGCTCTTATTGCGACTGTTCTACTTTTCATCATTCGCTTAATAGGGAATTCTCGTAAACACAACTAATACAGAAGACTGAAAGGTCGTCAGCCTACGATAATCTCCCCATAAAATGTGACATGAATCAGGAAGTTTTAACCTCACGTGCTGCGAAATCATCGGTGTAAATAGGGCTATATGCCGCGTCTTTTCTGGCTAATTTTATGAAAAGATATTTATTGGCGGCACAAAATAAAGAACAATTTTGAATTCCTTACATTCCTGGCTATTGCACAACTGAATTTAAGGCTCTATTATTACCTCAACAAACCACCCCAATATAAGTTTGAGATTACTACAATGAGCGAAGCACTTAAAATTCTGAACAACATCCGTACTCTTCGTGCGCAGGCAAGAGAATGTACACTTGAAACGCTGGAAGAAATGCTGGAAAAATTAGAAGTTGTTGTTAACGAACGTCGCGAAGAAGAAAGCGCGGCTGCTGCTGAAGTTGAAGAGCGCACTCGTAAGCTGCAGCAATATCGCGAAATGCTGATCGCTGACGGTATTGACCCGAACGAACTGCTGAATAGCCTTGCTGCCGTTAAATCTGGCACCAAAGCTAAACGTGCTCAGCGTCCGGCAAAATATAGCTACGTTGACGAAAACGGCGAAACTAAAACCTGGACTGGCCAAGGCCGTACTCCAGCTGTAATCAAAAAAGCAATGGATGAGCAAGGTAAATCCCTCGACGATTTCCTGATCAAGCAATAATCTTTTGTAGATTGCACTTGCTTAAAATCCCGCCAGCGGCGGGATTTTTTATTGTCCGGTTTAAGACAATTTAATAAGAATAAGCTATAAAAAAACGGCGTCGATTGCTCAACGCCGTTTCGTGGATAACACCGATACGGATGTTACTTCTTAATGCCCATCTCTTCTTCAAGCCAGGCTTTAAATTCCGTGCCAAGGGTGTTATGACGAATACCGTATTCAACGAAGGCCTGCATGTAACCTAATTTATTACCGCAGTCATGGCTCTTCCCTTTCATATGATAGGCTTCCACCGTTTCTTTTTCGATCAGCATATCAATTGCGTCGGTGAGCTGAATTTCATCACCAGCTCCCGGAGGGGTTTTTGCCAGCAACGGCCAAATATCCGCGCTAAGTACGTAACGACCCACAATAGCGAGATTAGACGGCGCAACATCCGCTTTCGGTTTTTCTACCACACCAACCATCGGTACGCTTTCACCCGGCGCTAATTCAACGCCTTTGCAATCCACAACGCCATATGCGGTCACATCAGCAACCGGTTCAACCATGATCTGGCTATGACCCGTTTCATCAAAGCGGCGGATCATCTCTGCCAGGTTATCCTGTGACAAATCGGATTCATATTCATCCAGAATAACATCAGGCAAAATAACAGCTACCGGTTCATCACCCACTACCGGGTGAGCACACAATACCGCGTGTCCCAGGCCTTTCGCCAGACCCTGACGAACTTGCATAATAGTCACGTGCGGTGGACAAATAGACTGCACTTCATCAAGCAGTTGACGTTTTACACGTTTTTCCAGCATTGCTTCCAGTTCAAAACTGGTATCAAAGTGGTTTTCAATAGAGTTTTTAGATGAGTGTGTAACCAGCACAATTTCAGTAATGCCAGCCGCAATACATTCATTCACGACGTATTGAATTAATGGCTTATCGACAAGTGGCAGCATCTCTTTCGGGATGGCTTTCGTCGCCGGCAACATCCTGGTTCCTAATCCCGCAACGGGGATAACGGCTTTTTTGACTTTCGTATTAATGGCAGCCATTTAAATTCTCCTGGACTGTTCGTGTTTTGAACGTGTTCATATTTCTGTATCGCATCCCAGTATATCAGCACCCCGAAGGGGCTAAGTTCTGAAAAGGAGGCGAGATAGCATAATTAAGACAATTACTTATACGAATGGCGACGATAGTACCACCAGCCGACATTAGCAGGTAATGCAAATTTAGCCCGCGTTATCGTTTGCTCATTCTGCAGACAACATCAAGCGCAGTCGACCACCGGTTCCCCATATTTGGCATTGCCAGGCATCGCATCGCTGGCTCAATTGATTCAAATAAGCGTTACCTAAAGTGCCTAACGGAACACCATTACTGATTTGCACCTGGTGTTCGCCGGTATTTAACGTCGCATTCAGACCCGCAGAAACCAGAATGAGATTTTTCAGTTCGCGATGATAATAGCCAACTAATAGCGGAAACTGCCCCGGCAGATTGGCCTGACGAAGTAAATGGTTTACCTGCTTCAATAACGCGCCCAACTCTGGCAACCGTTGATTTTGGTGTGCAAGCTGTTCCTGTAATAATCCGTTAAACAATGCGCGTAATAACAAGGCAGCAAGTACGCCATTATGTCCAGCTCGGGTGACATCAAGGCAATAAAATGCCAGATCGTTTTCCGAAAGTGCGGCAATATCAAGCACCAGGCCGGGTTTGTCCGCGGCAACCAATTGACGGTAATTAACCCGGCAATGGGAAATCACCTGCTGAACCGGCGGTTGTAGTTCCTGTAATAATTTCGCCGCTGCGGCAGGGTTATCAACCATTGCATCCCAGTCGCGAAAAAGCCTTTCCTCTTCCTCAACGCGCGAATTAAACATGCTGGGATAGAGACAGGCAAAAACCATCTCGCGCAAGCGATTCAGATCTTTAACTGGTTTCAGCAAAACATCTTCAACGCCCAGACGTAACGCTTTGGCAATATCTGCCATATTTTCAGTGGCAGATATCACCAGAACTGGGGTCTGGTCGCCTCTGTTACGTATATGCTCCAGCAGTTTAAGCCCGTTCATTCGTGGCATCGCGATATCACATATCATCAGGTCTGGAGTGAAACCTCCCAGCAACTCAAGGGCATCCACCCCATCAGCCGCCAGTACCGTTGTCGCTCCCAATGAGGAAAACCATGAATCCAGAAGCGAGCGAAATACCTGCTCATCTTCAACAATGAGAATCTGTTTTCCGACCAATGGCTGCGTCATGTTCTCTCCCCTGACTGGCTTTACTCAATAGTGGCATGCTATTGCCACCTGCGCCTGTCAGAATTAACTTAAGTGTAGATAAAAATTCTGGTCAAATGTTGGTGCGTACCAACGGCAAAAGTTCGTCCATTTTCCTTTCCACTGCCAGCTGTCCGGCCGCAATGGCAGCGTGCGCGCGATGGAAATCAAGCGTAGATATTTGCGGGCAAACAGGTTGAATCAGAATATCGGGCGGATCACCTGCCATGCGGTTCCTTTTAAGGCGGTTCTCCAACACCTGGATAGACGTGGTCATAATCTCTGTTGCCGTTGGCGCTGTCACAGCCCGACGTGTCGTTATGCTGCCTAACCTTTCTTTCAGACGCGCATGCCACGGTAGAGAATCACCATTCTCGCTATTTTCTTCACTGACATTAAAGGAGAGCAGATCTTGTTGCATCAAATGAGCATCGTGCTGCAGGTCGACCGCTATCACAATATCAGCCCCCAATGCACGCGTAAGAGAAATAGGAATTGGGTTAACTACTGCCCCATCAACCAGCCAGTAGCCGTTATGTGCAACGGGTGCCATGAGTCCTGGAATACTGCATGATGCGCGAATAGCAAGATGGAGATCGCCTTCAGTAAACCATAATTCACGCCCCGTACTTAAATTGGTGGCAACAGCCGCAAAGCGACGGGAACAATTTTCGATCTCTGTTTCCGGCATTATTTCGCGATATTGATTGAAGACACGCTCGCCGCGCAGTAACCCACCGCGCTGCCAGGAGAGGTCCATCAGGCGTAAAACGTCCCAATAACTGAAAGAGGTTACCCAATCTTCCAGCGCAGATAATCGATCGCATGCATAGGCCGCGCCCACCAGCGAACCAATTGAACATCCTGCAACGATATCAATTTCAATACCCACTTTTTTTAGCGCATTAATAACGCCAATATGCGACCAACCTCTCGCCGCGCCAGATCCCAGCGCCAGCCCTATTTTTATCTTTCTCATTATTCCCGCAAGATTCCCCTGGAATGCAATCGTAGCCACATCGCTACTGCTCGGTTAACATAGTGCTACTCAGGCGGTTAATACGCCGTTATTGTTTCCAGGGAGATTATTTGTGTCTCAGCTTTGTCCCTGTGGTAGTGCTGTCGAGTATAGCCTATGTTGCCACCCTTATGTGTCTGGTGAAAAGGTTGCACCTGATCCAGAACATCTCATGCGTTCGCGTTACTGCGCTTTTGTGATGCAAGACGCTGATTATTTAATAAAGACCTGGCATCCCTCTTGTGGAGCAGCGGCGTTACGTGCCGAATTGATGACCGGATTTGCGCATACTGAATGGTTGGGATTGACCGTATTTGAACATTGTTGGCAGGACGCCGACAATATCGGATTTGTCAGTTTTGTTGCTCGATTTACCGAAGGTGGCAAAACAGGTGCAATAATTGAACGTTCGCGATTTTTGAAAGAAAACGGTCAATGGTACTATATTGACGGTACACGTCCGCAGTTTGGTCGCAACGATCCCTGCCCTTGTGGTTCAGGTAAAAAATTTAAAAAGTGCTGCGGCCAATAATGGTTGACGGTACGGTTTAGCAAACACTCTCAACAAGGTTTTTCCAGCAATGCATTCACTCCAACGTAAAGTTCTGCGTACTATTTGTCCGGACCAAAAAGGTCTGATCGCACGTATTACCAATATTTGCTACAAGCACGAGTTAAATATCGTACAGAACAATGAATTTGTTGATCACCGTACCGGGCGCTTTTTTATGCGCACGGAACTGGAAGGGATTTTTAATGATTCCACCCTGCTGGCGGATCTCGATAGCGCATTGCCAGAAGGCTCCGTGCGTGAGCTGAATCCTGCCGGTCGTCGCCGGATAGTGATTCTGGTCACTAAAGAAGCGCATTGCCTTGGCGATTTGTTGATGAAAGCCAATTACGGCGGTCTGGATGTCGAAATCGCGGCAGTTATTGGTAACCACGATACTTTACGTTCTCTGGTTGAGCGTTTTGATATTCCGTTTGAGCTGGTAAGCCATGAAGGGTTAAGCCGCAACGAGCACGATCAAAAGATGGCGGACGCCATTGATGCTTATCAACCTGACTATGTGGTGCTGGCGAAGTATATGCGGGTATTAACGCCGGAATTTGTGGCACGCTTCCCGAATAAAATCATCAATATTCACCATTCATTCCTGCCTGCGTTTATCGGCGCACGTCCTTATCACCAGGCCTATGAACGTGGTGTGAAGATTATTGGCGCAACCGCTCACTATGTGAATGACAATCTGGACGAAGGCCCAATCATCATGCAGGACGTTATTCATGTCGATCATACCTACACAGCTGAAGATATGATGCGCGCAGGTCGTGACGTCGAGAAAAACGTCTTAAGTCGTGCGCTATACAAAGTACTGGCGCAACGCGTCTTTGTTTACGGTAATCGGACGATTATTCTTTAATCGCCAGCAAAAATAACTGGTTACCTTTAATCCGTTACGGATGAAAATTACGCAACCAGTTCATTTTTCTCAACGTAACACTTTACAGCGGCGCGTCATTTGATATGATGCGCCCCGCTTCCCGATAAGGGAGCAGGCTAGTAAAAAGCATTACCCCGTGGTGGGGTTCCCGAGCGGCCAAAGGGAGCAGACTGTAAATCTGCCGTCATCGACTTCGAAGGTTCGAATCCTTCCCCCACCACCATCACTTTCAAAAGCCCCGGAATTCTCAAACGAATCTGCAATCAAATATTCTGCCCAAGCGGGGAAGGATGAGAAGCTTCGACCAAGGTTCGACTTGAGCGCCAGCGAGAGAGCGTTGCCGCAGGCAACGACCCGAAGGGCGAAGCGCGCAGCGCTGAGTAATCCTTCCCCCACCACCATCGCTTCCTTGAATAATCAAAACCTGTTACTCCGAGCTAATTTTGCCCGATGGCACCACGTTTACCGGGCCTACAATATCCTCCCCTGTAGGTCGGATAAGCGAAGCGCATCCGACAACTCACCCCGCACCGTGCCCATAAAAAAACCCCGCCGAAGCAGGGTCTATGTGAACTAAAATTCGTTTAGTGACGAGCGCGCACCAGCTGGTACTTACGTGTCAGATACTCCACCGGTACGCTCCAGATGTGTACCAGACGCGAGAACGGGAACAGCAGGAATAACGTCATCCCCAGCACCAGGTGCAGACGGAAGATAAACGCCACACCATCGAGGTGTTGAGAAGCGCCACCGTGGAAGGTCACCACCGACTGCGCCCAGCCAACCAGTTTCATCATCTCGCTACCGTCCATATGCTGAGCGGAGAACGGAATGGTCAGCAGGCCCAGCGCGCACTGGATAACGAGCAGCGACAGGATCAGGATATCCGCTCCGGTAGTGGTTGCACGCACGCGTGGGCTGAACATACGACGTTTCAGCAAAAGCACGCCGCCAATCAGACACAGCACGCCGCTGGCACCACCAGCAAACATCGCCATTTTCTGTTTCACTTCAATCGGCAGCCAGGCTTCATACATCCAGTGCGGCGTCAACATACCGAAGAAGTGACCGACAAAAATCCCCAGAATACCGATATGGAACAGGTTCGACGCCAGGTTCATCCCTTTGCGATCCAGCATCTGGCTGGACGCCGCGCGCCAGGTGTACTGCCCGTAGTCATAACGCAGCCAGCTACCAATCAGGAAGACCGCCCCGGCTATGTACGGGTAGATATCAAAGAAGAACATATTCAGGAATTGCATTAGTGCTGTCCTCCGGTGGTGATATTCAGATATTGCGGCGCGACGGCACCGGCAAAGCGACGCTGATGAGCAGTGATTGCTGAATCACCGCAGCCTTTGTCAGCAAAGAATTTAACCTGCTCTTCTTCCCAGACAGCATCCAGCGCCTGCGGCGTATCATCGCGCGCTTCGTCGGCAATTTTTTCCGCCACTTTGTCGCTGTCGATAGCGGTATTGGCCAATTTCAGCAGCAGATCAAACATCACGGCATAACGGCTTTCACGCTGTTGCAGACGCGCGCTCAGCAATGCCAGAATCGGCGCGATATCTTTCAAACCTTCCACGGCTTCGCTTTGCGGCAGCTGCGACAGGTACTCCAGATACAGCGGCAGATGGTCCGGTAATTCGCGGCTGTTTAACTGCAAGCCGTGCTGCTCGTACTGCGCCAGCAGGTCCACCATCGCCTGGCCGCGGTCACGGGATTCACCGTGAACATGTTCAAATAGCAACAGTGACGTGGCACGGCCACGGTCGAACAGTTCGCTGTACTGGACCTGGGCATCGAGCGGATCCATCGCCGTTAAATCGCGCAGGAAAATGCCCAGCGCATGGGCATCTTCTTTCGACAGATTTTTCGACGCAGCAATCGCCTCAAACATCTCTTGTTGATGCTGCCATAAGGCAGCATCCGGATATTCAAGGAGACGCGATACAATCACGAGTTCGATCATGGATGCGGCTCCGTTTTGCTGGTCACATCGATGGCATCGATACGACGGCTGTTGAACAGATTGAATTTGGTATCTGAGCCGTGGCAGCCATCACCAAAGGTAAAGCCGCAGCCATTTTTCTCCGGGAAGGCTTCCCGTGCCAGTTCACGATGACTACTCGGCACCACAAAGCGATCTTCGTAGTTAGCAATCGCCAGATAACGGTACATCTCCTGTGCCTGGGCTTCGGTCAGACCGACCTCTTCCAGCGCACGGGTATCAACTTTACCGTCAACAGTTTCAGCACGTTTGTAATGACGCATCGCCAGCATACGTTTCAGCGCACGCAGTACCGGTTTGGTATCACCGGCGGTCAGCAGATTCGCCAGATACTGTACCGGAATACGCAAGCTTTCGACGTCTGGCAGAATTCCGTTGCTGCCCAGCTCGCCCGCGTCTGCTGCAGACTGAATCGGAGACAGAGGCGGCACGTACCAGACCATCGGCAGTGTGCGATATTCTGGATGCAGCGGCAGCGCCAGTTTCCATTCCATCGCCATTTTATAAACCGGCGACTGCTGTGCAGCTTCAATAACGCTCAGCGGAATACCGTCTTTAATCGCCTGCTCGATGACTTTCGGATCGTTCGGATCGAGGAACACGTCCAGCTGACGCTGGTAGAGATCTTTCTCGTTCTCGGTGCTGGCTGCACGTTCAATCGCGTCGGCATCGTACAGCAGCACGCCAAGATAACGGATACGACCGACACAGGTTTCTGAGCACACGGTCGGCTGACCCGCTTCAATACGCGGATAGCAGAAGATGCACTTCTCAGACTTACCGCTCTTCCAGTTGAAGTAGATTTTTTTGTACGGGCATCCGGTGATGCACATACGCCAGCCACGGCATTTATCCTGGTCGATCAGGACGATGCCATCTTCTTCACGCTTGTAAATCGCACCGCTCGGGCAGGTCGCCACACATGCCGGGTTCAGGCAGTGTTCGCACAGGCGCGGCAAATACATCATAAAGGTGTTTTCGAACTGGCTATACATCGCCTTCTGGATGTTGTCGAAGTTCTTGTCTTTCGCCAGTTTATCAAACTCACCGCCCAGGTCATCTTCCCAGTTCGGCCCTTTTTCGATTTTCGCCATCCGTTCCCCGGTAATCAGCGAACGCGGACGGGCAATCGGCTGCGATTTGCTGCCTTCCGGCGCGGTATGCAGGTTCTGATAATCAAAATCGAACGGCTCGTAATAATCGTCGATCCCCGGCAGATGCGGGTTAGCAAAGATTTTACCCAGCAGCATGGCTCGGTTACCCATGCGCGGTTGCAGTTTGCCATTGATTTTACGGATCCAGCCGCCTTTGTATTTTTCCTGGTTTTCCCAGTCAGTCGGGAAGCCCTGGCCCGGCTTGGTTTCCACGTTGTTGAACCACGCGTATTCCACGCCTTCACGGCTGGTCCAGACGTTTTTACAGGTAACTGAACAGGTGTGGCAGCCGATGCACTTATCGAGATTCAGCACCATGCCGACTTGTGAACGAATTTTCATTTTACGCTCTCCTGTACCTGGTCATTGCCTTCGCCATCTAACCAGTCAATGTTCTTCATCTTACGCACTACAACAAACTCATCGCGGTTAGAACCTACGGTGCCGTAGTAGTTAAAGCCGTATGCCAGATGGGCATAGCCGCCGATCATATGCGTCGGTTTCGGCGTGATACGGGTGACCGAGTTATGGATACCACCACGCTGTTGGGTAATTTCCGAACCAGGCAGGTTAACGATACGTTCCTGCGCGTGGTACATCATGGTCATCCCTGCCGGAACACGCTGGCTGACAACCGCACGGGCAGTCAGTGCACCGTTGCTGTTGAAGACTTCAATCCAGTCGTTATCGGCGATACCCAGATCTTTGGCATCGGCTTCACTCAACCAGACCACCGGACCACCGCGACCTAAAGTCAGCATCAGCAGGTTGTCGCTGTAGGTGGAGTGGATACCCCACTTCTGGTGCGGCGTCAGGAAGTTGAGCGCTTTTTCCGGGTTGCCGTTGGATTTCTGGCCTATCACTTCTTTCACCGAACGGGTGTCGATCGGCGGACGATAAACCAGCAGGCTTTCACCGAAATCACGCATCCACTGGTGATCCTGATACAGTTGCTGACGACCAGAGAGCGTACGCCATGGGATCAGCTCGTGAACGTTGGTGTAACCGGCGTTGTAAGAAACGTGTTCATCTTCCAGACCAGACCAGGTCGGGCTGGAGATAATTTTGCGCGGCTGTGCCTGAATATCGCGGAAGCGGATCTTCTCGTCTTCTTTATTCAGCGCCAGATGCGTATGGTCACGACCGGTAAATTCGCTCAGGGCAGCCCAGGCTTTCACGGCTACCTGACCGTTGGTTTCCGGTGCCAGCGTCAGGATCATCTCTGCCGCATCAATTGCGGTGTTCAGCATCGGCTGGCCTTTTGCCGGACCTTCCGCTTTGGTGTAGTTGAGCTTACGCAGCAGATCCATCTCGCTCTGGGTGTTCCAGGCAATCCCTTTACCGCCGTTACCGATTTTCTCCATCAGCGGGCCGATAGAGGTAAAGCGTTCGTAAGTTGCCGGATAATCGCGCTCTACGACCATAATGTGCGGTGCAGTTTTGCCTGGGATCAGGTCGCATTCGCCTTTTTTCCAGTCTTTCACATCCAGCGGCTGCGCCAGTTCAGCGGCAGAGTCGTGCTGGATAGGCAGCGTGACGATGTCGGTTTCTTTACCCAGATAGCCGACGCACACTTCGGAGAATTTCTTCGCGATGGCTTTGTAGATTTCCCAGTCGCTTTTCGCTTCCCAGGCCGGATCGACCGCCGCAGACAGCGGGTGAATAAACGGATGCATATCCGAAGTATTCATGTCGTCTTTTTCGTACCAGGTCGCCGTCGGCAAAATGATGTCGGAATAGAGACAGGTGCTCGACAGACGGAAGTCCAGCGTAACCACCAGATCCAGCTTGCCTTCCAGACCATTGTCCTGCCAGTCCACTTCTTCCGGCTTCACGCCGCCCTGTTGCCCCAGATCTTTACCCTGGATACCGTGCTCCGTCCCCAGCAGGTACTTGAGCATAAACTCATGACCTTTACCGGAAGAACCGAGCAGGTTAGAACGCCAGATGAACAGGTTGCGCGGGTGGTTTTTACCGTTTTCTGGTTGTTCTGCCGCAAAACGGATGGAACCCTCTTTCAGGGATTTCACCGTATAGTCCACCGGATTCATCCCGGCTTTTTCCGCTTCGCCAGCGATAGTCAGCGGGTTAGTGCCTAACTGCGGTGCAGACGGCAGCCAGCCCATGCGTTCCGCACGGACGTTAAAGTCGATCAAGTGTCCGGTATAGCGGGATTTGTCCGCCATCGGTGACAGCAACTCTTCCGCCGTGACGGTTTCATAACGCCACTGGCTGGAGTGGTTATAGAAATAAGAAGTGCTGTTCATGTGACGCGCCGGACGCTGCCAGTCAAGGGCAAACGCCAGCGGCTGCCAGCCGGTTTGCGGACGCAGTTTTTCCTGACCTACATAGTGCGCCCAGCCGCCCCCGCTCTGACCGACACAGCCGCAGAAAATCAGCATGTTGATCAGACCACGATAGTTCATATCGAGGTGATACCAGTGGTTCAGCCCCGCACCGACGATAATCATCGAACGACCGTGCGTTTTATCAGCGTTATCGGCAAATTCACGGGCGATGCGAATAATCTGGCTGCGAGAAACGCCGGTAATCTGCTCGGCCCAGGCCGGGGTATAAGCTTTCACATCGTCATAGCTGGTTGCACAGTTAACGTCGTTCAGGCCACGTTCCAGACCGTAGTTTGCCAGCGTCAGATCATAAACGGTGGTCACCAGGGCGGTGCTGCCATCAGCCAGTTGCAGGCGTTTCACCGGCAGTTTGTGCAGCAGCACGTTTTCCAGTTCCACTTTGTTGAAGTGTTCCGTGCCGTCGCCACCAAAGTACGGGAAGCCTACCTCAGCGATCTCATCCTGGCTACCCAGCAGGCTCAGTTGCAGCTCGGTTTCTTCGCCAGTTTTGCCGTCGCGCTGCTCAAGATTCCATTTGCCCTTCTCGCCCCAGCGGAAGCCAATAGAACCGTTCGGCGCAACCATTTCGCCATTGGTATTAAAGGCGACAGTTTTCCATTCCGGATTGTTTTCCTGGCCCAGCGCATCAACCAGATCAGCAGCGCGCAGCATACGACCTGCAGCGTAGTAACCGTCGCGTTCTTCCAGCATCACCAGCATCGGCATGTCGGTGTAGCGACGCACATAGTCGGTGAAATACTGGCTTGGGTTGTCGAGGTGGAATTCACGCAGCATTACGTGGCCCATCGCCAGCGCCATTGCCGCATCGGTGCCCTGTTTCGGTGCCAGCCACAGATCGCACAGTTTGGCGATTTCAGCGTAGTCTGGTGTGACGGCAACAGTTTTGGTGCCTTTGTAACGCACTTCAGTAAAGAAGTGAGCATCCGGGGTACGCGTCTGCGGCACGTTTGAACCCCAGGCGATGATGTAGCTGGAGTTATACCAGTCAGCAGATTCCGGTACGTCAGTTTGCTCGCCCCAGGTTTGCGGAGACGCAGGAGGCAGGTCGCAGTACCAGTCGTAGAAGCTTAAGCAAGTACCGCCAATCAGCGAGAGATAGCGTGCACCCGATGCGTAAGAAACCATCGACATTGCCGGAATTGGCGAGAAACCAGCAACACGGTCCGGGCCGTAGTTTTTGATGGTGTAAACGTTAGATGCGGCGATCAGTTCGTTCACCTCCTGCCAAGAAGAACGAACAAATCCACCGCGTCCACGCGCCTGCTTAAAGCTTTTCGCTTTATCGGCGTCTTCAATGATAGAAGCCCATGCCTCAACCGGATCGCTATGCAGCGCCTTCGCTTCACGCCACATTTTCATCAGGCGTTTGCGCATCATCGGGTATTTCAGGCGGTTGGCACTGTAAAGATACCAGGAGTAGCTGGCACCGCGCGGGCAGCCGCGAGGTTCATGGTTTGGCAGATCCGGACGGGTACGCGGATAGTCAGTCTGCTGGGTTTCCCAGGTGACCAGACCGTTTTTGACGTAGATTTTCCAGCTGCAGGAGCCGGTGCAGTTTACCCCGTGGGTAGAGCGGACGATTTTGTCATGCTGCCAACGCTGGCGATATCCATCCTCCCAGTCACGGTTGGTATTGAGAAGCTGGCCATGCCCATCGGCAAAGGTTTCACCCTTCTGTTTGAAGTAGCGAAACCGGTCCAGGAATTTACTCATCGGTTTTCTCCTGTGGGAGCCTGTCGGCCCTCTGATAAATCGACATTGCTAATGTTTAAGGGCAAGGTAACGCTCTGAAACAGCGTGGGAATTGATAACGATCAAGAGTGATGGGGATGAAAAATAAAGTAAATTCCTAAGATACCCCTTTAGGATAATTAACAGTTACAGCATAACATGCTGTAAATTAAGACGTTTTATACCTATAGTTATTTAAACTATTAAGATTTTTATGCAAATGGGTATTAAGGAGTATTCCCCATGGGTAACATATTAATGGCTCTTAATGAAATCCGGCGAAATAAGCCATATAACACTAATATGTTGTAACTAAATGACGCATAAAAAAAGCGCGGCATCATGCCGCGCAAAGGATAATCAAATATTAAGATTTATTTTTTAGAATGCCGACCATATACCGCCCAAGTAATCACTACGCAGGCGATATAGAAAATCAAAAATACTTTCATTGCACCTACTGGCGAACCCGTTAATGCCAGCGAGCTACCAAACGCTTTCGGGATAAAGAAGCCACCAATCGCGCCAATCGCAGAGATGAAACCCAGCGCCGCTGCCGTGCCGGTTGCCGCTTCACGCATCGCACGTTCGTCAGAACCCCCTTCTGCTTTCACGCGATCCATTGTCAGTTTACGGAAGATCACTGAAATCATCTGGAAAGTGGAACCACTACCCAGCCCAGCTGTCAGGAACAGCGCCAGGAAGACCGCGAAGAACGCCATGAAGCTTCCGCCCTGCCCGTCAGTCGGTAAGGTCAGGAACAGCAGGCCGCTGAAAATCGCCATCAGAATAAAGTTCACCAGCGTGACACGAGTTCCGCCCAGACGGTCAGATAATGCACCACCTGCAGAACGCGCCAGCGCACCAATAAACGGCCCGAAGAAAGCGTATTGCAGAATCTGAACATCCGGGAACTGCGTTTTTGACAGCATCGCAAAGCCCGCGGAGAAGCCGATGAAGGAGCCGAAGGTTGCCAGATACAGCAGGCTCATAATCCACAGATGACCCCGTTTGAGTACCGGCAACTGCTCCTTGATGGAGGCTTTCGAGGTAGCAAGATCGTTCATGCCAAACCACGCCGCAATGGTGAAGATGGCAAGGAACGGCACCCATATCCAGGACGCATTCGCCAGATACAGCTCAGTCCCATCCGGCTGTTTGACGCCCTGGCTACCAAATACTGCGAAAATCGACAGTGATACCACCAGCGGAGCAACCAACTGCATGACGCTGACGCCCATGTTTCCCAGACCACCATTCAGACCCAGCGCGCCACCCTGCTTCTGTTTCGGAAAGAAGAAGCTGATGTTTGCCATACTGGATGCGAAGTTCGCGCCAGCAAAGCCGCATAGCAGAGAGATGATGATGAAGACGCTATAAGGCGTGGAGGTATCCTGCACGGCAAAACCCAGCCAGACGCAAGGAATAATCAGAATACCGGTGCTGAACGCCGTCCAGCGACGACCACCGAAGATAGGAACCATAAAGGAGTATGGAACACGTAATAACGCGCCAGAAACCGAAGGCAGCGCAGTCAACATAAATAGCTGATCGGTCGTAAAATTAAAACCGACTTTCGGTAAGTTCACCGCAACAGCGCTGAACAACATCCATACGCAAAACGCCAGCAGCAGACAGGGAACGGAAATCCACAGGTTGCGGCTGGCAATACGTTGACCGCGTTGTTGCCAGAACGCAGGATCTTCCGGTCGCCAATCTGTTATGACAGCTCCAGTAGCCCTTTCGGAGGCAGATGAGTGACTCATAGACACCTCTGATACTCGTTTCGATGTCTGCCACCTTAGTGTCTGGAGCTAAAGGCAATTTGATGTAAATCAAACGATAAGATAACTTTATCTATCATTGATATTTATCATTACCCATAGTGAGTACAGTGATTTCATAAAAATTATGAGATTTTTCACGGTGCTGTAGAATCCCTACCCTTACCGATGTAAAGCGACTAACCACACGGCAAATAAGGAGTAACTCTTTCCGGCTATGGGTATACTTCAGCCAATAGCCGAGAATACTGCCATTCCAGAATATATCGTCACATTCATTAAGGTTATTGCTCATTTAAAGCCTGAAGGAAGGGGTTTACATGCTTAAACGTTGTCTCTCTCCGCTCACCCTGGTTAATCAGGTTGCGCTTATTGTGTTGCTTTCTACTGCTATTGGACTGGCAGGGATGGCGGTTTCTGGCTGGCTGGTGCAAGGCGTTCAGGGCAGCGCCCATGCGATCAACAAAGCGGGATCGCTGCGCATGCAAAGTTACCGTCTGTTGGCGGCAGTGCCATTAAGCGAGAAAGACAAGCCCTTAATTAAAGAGATGGAACAAACGGCATTTAGCGCCGAGTTGACTCGAGCAGCAGAACGAGACGGACAACTGGCGCAATTACAGGGCTTACAAGATTACTGGCGTAATGAACTGATCCCTGCGCTGATGCGTGCACAAAACCGAGAAACGGTGTCAGCGGATGTCAGCCAGTTTGTTGCCGGGCTTGATCAGCTGGTATCTGGTTTTGACCGCACCACGGAAATGCGTATTGAGACAGTGGTACTGGTCCATCGGGTAATGGCGGTATTTATGGCACTTTTACTGGTGTTCACTATTATCTGGTTGCGGGCGCGACTGCTACAACCGTGGCGGCAACTGCTGGCAATGGCGAGTGCCGTCAGCCATCGCGATTTTACCCAACGCGCAAACATCAGCGGGCGCAACGAAATGGCGATGCTTGGAACTGCGTTGAACAATATGTCTGCAGAACTGGCCGAAAGTTATGCCGTACTTGAGCAGCGGGTTCAGGAGAAAACCGCCGGGCTGGAGCATAAAAATCAGATCCTCTCTTTTTTATGGCAGGCTAACCGCCGTTTGCATTCCCGCGCCCCGCTGTGTGAACGCCTGTCACCGGTACTCAACGGCTTACAGAATTTAACCCTGCTACGTGATATCGAACTGCGGGTGTATGACACTGATGATGAAGAGAATCATCAGGAGTTTACCTGCCAGCCAGATATGACTTGTGATGATAAAGGCTGCCAGCTCTGCCCGCGCGGCGTATTACCCGTTGGTGATCGCGGCACGACCCTGAAGTGGCGGCTGGCTGACTCTCATACGCAGTACGGTATTTTGCTGGCGACCCTGCCGCAGGGGCGTCATCTTAGCCATGACCAACAACAACTGGTGGATACCCTGGTTGAACAACTTACCGCCACGCTGGCGCTGGATCGCCATCAGGAACGTCAGCAACAGTTGATCGTGATGGAAGAGCGTGCCACCATTGCGCGCGAACTGCATGATTCTATTGCCCAATCTCTCTCTTGCATGAAGATGCAGGTGAGTTGTTTACAGATGCAGGGCGATGCGCTGCCAGAAAGCAGCCGCGAACTGTTAAGTCAGATCCGTAACGAACTGAATGCATCCTGGGCGCAGTTGCGTGAATTGCTCACCACATTCCGCTTGCAGCTCACCGAGCCTGGATTACGTCCGGCGCTGGAAGCGAGTTGCGAAGAGTACAGCGCCAAATTTGGCTTCCCGGTGAAGCTGGATTATCAATTGCCGCCTCGTCTGGTGCCTTCACATCAGGCAATCCACTTGTTGCAAATTGCCCGTGAGGCATTAAGTAACGCCCTCAAACATTCGCAAGCGAGTGAGGTCGTGGTGACGGTGGCGCAAAACGATAATCAGGTCAAACTGACCGTCCAGGATAACGGCTGTGGCGTGCCTGAAAATGCCATCCGCAGCAATCACTACGGCATGATAATAATGCGCGACCGTGCGCAAAGTTTACGAGGCGATTGCCGCGTCCGCCGTCGTGAATCAGGTGGCACCGAAGTGGTGGTCACCTTTATTCCCGAAAAAACTTTCACAGACGTCCAAGGAGATACCCATGAGTAATCAGGAACCGGCTACTATCCTGCTGATTGACGATCACCCGATGCTGCGAACTGGCGTAAAACAGCTTATCAGTATGGCACCAGATATCACCGTGGTTGGCGAAGCGAGTAATGGCGAACAGGGTATTGAACTGGCGGAATCTCTTGATCCCGATCTGATCCTGTTAGATCTCAATATGCCCGGCATGAACGGTCTGGAAACGCTGGATAAACTGCGCGAAAAGTCCCTCTCAGGGCGCATTGTGGTATTCAGCGTCTCTAACCATGAAGAAGATGTGGTCACCGCACTGAAACGCGGCGCGGATGGCTATCTGTTAAAAGATATGGAACCGGAAGATCTGCTGAAAGCATTGCATCAGGCAGCTGCTGGCGAAATGGTATTAAGCGAAGCATTAACGCCTGTTCTGGCCGCCAGCTTGCGCGCTAACCGTGCCACTACTGAGCGCGATGTTAACCAGTTAACCCCACGCGAGCGCGATATTCTCAAGCTGATTGCCCAGGGTTTGCCGAACAAGATGATTGCCCGCCGCCTGGATATCACCGAAAGCACAGTAAAAGTGCACGTCAAGCACATGCTGAAGAAAATGAAGCTCAAGTCTCGCGTGGAAGCAGCGGTATGGGTGCATCAGGAGCGCATTTTCTGATTACGGTTCCCAGCGCAGTTCGTCGTTTGACAATGCATCGAACGGTTCGACAAGCGTTAGCGTGATCTCATTGGAGGAGACACGCTGCCCCTGGTTATCTTCCACCACCACAGACAATCGCCAGTGATTGCTTGCCCCTTCCCCGTTCTGCCAGTCAGGCATGATCAGCGTCCAGCCCTCCGCGCTGTTGGCTTGTGCGCCCGGCGTCAAACTTAATATCTGCGTATCGCCCTGCCAAATCAGTTGCCGAATACCGTAACGACTGCGGATTTGTAATTTCAGCGGCACTGTTTCGCCAGGTTTTAGATCCCACGGCGGTGTCGCCAGAAACACCGTTAACGTTTTTCGCTGTCGGTACTCAAGAGTCGGTAGATTATTTCGCTGCGGATTGTCATAGCGACTACCACGTAACGACTGACTTTCGGCAACCTCGCCCGCAGAAAGTTGTTTTTTGAGCGGTACACCAAAGCGGTAATTAAGATTCAGCCCGAGGTTATTTTGATTTTCGCCACTTTCCCCCTGTTTATGCTGGGCCGTCACAGTGACTAATGGCACAGGGGTGTAATTTAATCCCAGACTCAACGCGACGGGATTGTGATAACCCGTACCAGAGTTAAACAAATCAACACGATCACCAAAATACTGTTCTAGGCTGACACTGGTATTGAGGTGTTGATAGAACGGCATGCGCATCCGAGCTGTCAGGTCGTACCCGCGCGCCATCCGTTGTTCCTGCGTGGCTGTCTGTTCATGCCATGCAGCAAACGGCTGATAAAAGTTTGCCGATAATCGCAAATATTCGCCCCACGCTTCGGCACCAAAGCCCGCTCGCTGAAGATTTTCGTCCTGCAAGTTGTCATAAAAAGTGTTATAACCCACCAGCCAGTTGCCGCGCGCCCAGCGTTGCCCAACGCCCACATTGCTCACCAACCCATTATCCTGCTGAGTAAGACCAAGCTGGCTCCAGGTGAGATAACGATCATTATCTTGTAACGGCACAAACCAGCTTCCACGACTGCCGGTGAAATGTCCTTCGTTATCCACTTTGACGTCAACACTGGCATTTCCCCACGGTGATAGCCAGGACTCTACGTGCTGATTAACCTGTTGACTAAGCGCGTCGCGGACTTTTCCCAATGCGAAAGCTTTTGCCTGCTCGCCAGTATCCAGCCCGTTATCATTCATACTGGTTTCGCCGAAATCTTTCACAATTTCAGCAAAGTGTTTTTCCCCATCATGATTTTCGGGAGCCATGCCTAAATCCGGCAGACCATCATTGTTATTATCAAAGGGATTTGCCGCTTTTTGCTCGAAGGTAGATTGTGCGTTAGCTGTACCGCCTGCTACAAGCAAGAGTAAATAAAACGGGATAATGCGAGGAACGAAACGGCTCAAAACGTCGGTAACTTCCGGTAATAATGAAAAACCATAGCCTTAAAGAATAACGATTACTGGCAACTTTTGTCGTATTTTCTCGCGCTTTCAGGAAAATCCTTAAAAATGTGACCGATTGGTCAGACGCTGCAGAAGCAGTAAGATAGAAGATGAGTGTCTAATTCCCTGAATACAGGAGTAAATAATGCAAAAAATAGTGATCGTTGCCAATGGCGCACCTTACGGGAGCGAATCCTTGTTTAACAGCTTGCGGCTGGCCATTGCGTTACGAGAGCAGGAGAGCAATCTGGATCTGCGTCTGTTCCTGATGTCTGATGCGGTCACAGCCGGGTTGCGCGGGCAAAAACCAGGGGAAGGCTACAACATTCAGCAAATGCTGGAGATCCTTACCGCTCAGAATGTACCGGTGAAATTGTGCAAAACCTGTACCGACGGGCGCGGGATTAGCACACTTCCTCTGATTGATGGGGTGGAAATCGGTACTCTTGTGGAACTGGCGCAATGGACGCTGTCAGCCGATAAAGTGCTCACATTTTAATGTTTAAGGGGGCGTCTGACGCCCCACTATGAGGGAAGTTTACTCAGGCGAATCCCGGCCTTAACACACCATCCGGATAATTCTCCGCCAGTAGTTTTTTTACCGATACCAGCAAATCATTCAGCCCATCGTCCTGCATTCCCAGTTTGATAAGCTCCTGTTCCAGTGAAAACAGGTATTGTGCATTGGTTCCCAGCGGACCGCTCGCCGCCGCAATCAACGGCGCGATGACCTGAGCGCGAGTGTCAGATTCATATTCTGGATGTCGCGGGTCCATAATAAACACAATGGCGTTTACTGTGCGTCCATCATCAAGATCAAGCTGACACCAGGTTGGCAGATAACAGCCGGTAATCATCTCGCGCTTCCACAACAGGGTTAGTTCCTGCTCCAGCGTCTCTTCTGGTAGTCGATAGGCGACGCCTGTGGTGCGTCCGCCCTCTTTCAGTGCAAGCATCCGTCCCGGCTGGTGCGCAGTCCCGCGCCCGGCGGTCAGGCGCAGGCAAAACGCGCGATGCCATCCAACCAGTGTACCGGTGCATGATTCGGTAAACTCCAGTGCCGGATTCCACATCAACGATCCATAACCGAAGATCCACACCGGTCCCTCATCAGGTCGACAAGCCAGCGTCGCCGCCAGCGAAGCCGCCCGTTGTTCTGCTGACCATAAGAGTGATTCTTCAATGGCACCAAATGCCGTTTTACAATCGGCATTCATCAAGAAATCACGCGTTATCACCTTACACCTCCGCCACTGCATACTTCCCTGCGACAACTTTTTGGTGTCTTCCGGACATTTTTACCGCTCATTTTGAAACCACTAACGGAACAATATGCAATCCACGGACCACTTGCAAGGCAACACCGCACGAATAGCTTTAACTAAGCTACCGGTTTTACGATTTTTTATGCCATTTATCATCATCCCCTTTGGCATATTCATGCTTCACAGCAGCCCAGGCCACTTTATGCGCGGTTTCTTCGCGACTGGCGTCATCACGCCGATCTTCTTTATCTTTATATTGATCCCATGCGCTGTTGAACGCTTCTTTATAGATATCCTGGGCATGAGACGGTAGAACGTGCTTTACGCTTTCCGGCAGATCGCTTTTCGTTTTATACGGCATCGTTGACTCCTTTTACAAAGTTGAACATTAAGTGTGGTCAACAATATCTACTCTTGCCAAAACATAAGAATTTTCATGTCAGACTGTTCTTAAGAAACGCTAAAACAAACATTGTCTAAACGTAATACTTATTTTTATGCCCCAATGAGTAAAAAATCGACAGCGGGGTAAAAATTCGTAAAATGTTACCGATATCCAGACACTTTCTGTTATTTTTCCTACCTATTTTTTACATTTTCGATAAATTCATCTGCAAAGGGATAACCATAATGTCAAATGCTCAAGAGGCGGTAAAAACCCGCCACAAGGAGACTTCGCTTATTTTCCCGGTTCTGGTGCTGGTAGTGCTGTTCCTGTGGGGAAGTAGCCAGACACTACCAGTGGTCATTGCCATCAATCTTCTTGCGCTTATTGGTATTTTAAGTAGCGCCTTTAGTGTTGTCCGTCATGCGGACGTATTAGCCCATCGCCTGGGAGAACCTTACGGTTCGCTTATTCTTAGCCTTTCAGTGGTTATTCTTGAAGTCAGTTTGATTTCAGCTTTAATGGCAACCGGCGACGCCGCGCCAACGCTAATGCGTGATACGCTCTATTCAATCATTATGATTGTTACCGGTGGGCTGGTTGGCTTTTCATTATTGTTGGGCGGTCGTAAGTTTGCCACCCAATATATGAATCTGTTTGGTATCAAGCAGTATTTAATTGCGCTGTTCCCCCTGGCGATAATCGTACTGGTATTTCCAATGGCTCTGCCTGCGGCGAATTTTTCAACCGGTCAGGCGTTACTGGTAGCATTAATTTCTGCGGCAATGTATGGCGTATTTTTGCTGATCCAGGCCAAAACGCATCAAAGTTTGTTTGTCTACGAGCACGAAGATGACAGTGATGACGACGACCCGCACCACGGTAAAACGTCTGCCCATAGCAGCCTGTGGCATGCTATCTGGTTGATTATCCATCTGATTGCCGTTATTGCAGTCACCAAAATGAACGCCAGCTCGCTGGAGACATTGCTCGACAGCATGAATGCCCCTGTTGCCTTTACTGGCTTCCTGGTGGCACTGTTGATTCTGTCGCCGGAAGGTTTAGGTGCGTTAAAAGCAGTGTTGAACAACCAGGTTCAGCGCGCGATGAATCTGTTCTTTGGTTCAGTGTTAGCAACAATTTCGCTTACCGTACCTGTCGTCACGCTAATTGCCTTTATGACGGGTAACGAATTGCAGTTTGCACTTGGTGCGCCAGAAATGGTGGTGATGGTGGCCTCTTTAGTGCTGTGCCATATCTCCTTCTCCACCGGACGTACTAACGTGCTCAATGGCGCAGCGCATCTGGCACTGTTTGCCGCCTATTTGATGACGATATTTGCCTGACAGTTATATCTCCTCCGATGACGGAAATCGGGAGAGATAAGATAAATTCCTGCTTATTGTATTTCTTCATACTACCTGGACAGCTCGTTAATCAGAATTGCGAGCCTGTACCACAACCTGCACGAAACCACTGCAACAGCTGTTGAAAAGCCGGAATGTACTCTTTATTGCAAACATTTCAGGGATGAAGTGAAGATGAATTGAGACGTAGTATCCACACCAAGCCGGAATTATCCGGTGAGGCGCAATGTTGCGGGGGCTTTATCCCTGGTGGCATTGGTTGCTGGAAAGAGAAAACCCCCGCACGTTGAGAGGTAAAACCTGACAACAAAACGGGGGCTAATCTTGAAACCAGACACTTCAAGAATAGCCGCAAAATGTTGTCATTACAACAAGGCGGCTATATGACGCTCGCGCAGTTTGCCATGACTTTCTGGCACGACCTGGCAGCACCGATCCTGGCGGGGATTATTGCCGCAGCGATTGTCAGCTGGTGGCGTAACCGGAAGTAAGGTGAAAACGGGCGTCAGGCTGCCGTGATGGCAATATGCGCCCGAAACCGGCCGCAGGGGTAACAGCCTGCGGCCTTTTTTGTATCTGGCACCCATGAAAAAAGTCTTAACGCAGAACGCTAAGACTTTATTTTTCAAGCAAAAAAGATTACTTGCTGGTATCCAGTTCTTCGAAACCTTTCACCAGATCATCAATCGCTTTCATCTGCTTGAGGAACGGTTCCAGTTTAGCCAGCGGCAGCGCGGATGGACCATCACATTTCGCATGTTCCGGATCCGGATGCGCTTCAATAAACAGCCCCGCCAGACCTACCGCCATACCGGCTCGTGCCAGCTCAGCCACCTGAGCACGACGACCACCGGAAGCTGCGCCAAACGGATCGCGGCATTGCAGTGCGTGGGTCACGTCGAAAATCACCGGCGAGTTACCAGACACTTTCTTCATAATGCTGAAGCCCAGCATATCGACAACCAGGTTGTCATAGCCGAAGTTAGCACCACGATCGCAAAGAATCACTTTTTCGTTGCCGCCTTCTTTGAATTTATCAACGATATTACCCATCTGTCCCGGGCTGACAAACTGTGGTTTCTTGACGTTAATTACCGCACCGGTTTTCGCCATGGCTTCAACCAGGTCAGTCTGGCGAGCAAGAAACGCCGGCAACTGAATCACATCCACGACATCAGCAACGGGCTGTGCCTGACTTGGTTCGTGAACGTCGGTGATAATTTTCACGCCAAAAGTCTGCTTCAACTCCTGGAAGATTTTCATCCCTTCTTCCAGGCCCGGTCCACGATAAGAGTGGATGGAGGAGCGGTTGGCTTTGTCAAAAGAGGCTTTGAACACGTAAGGGATACCCAGTTTCTGGGTCACAGTTACGTAGTGCTCGCAAATGCGCATCGCCAGATCGCGAGATTCCAGCACGTTCATACCGCCAAACAGTACGAACGGCAGGTCATTTGCTACGTTGATGTCGCCAATGCTAACCACTTTTTGTTTCATAGGATCGCCTTAATCTTGAGTAAAATGTCGATTAATTAATGCAGCACAATATGTTTATGCGCGATGTTATTTATTTGCGCACGGATCATTTCGCTGATCGGGTCTTCCGGACACCGTTCAACGAAATAACTTAAATCGTTCAACGCAACGTGTTCGCAATCCAGTTGCGCATAAATCAACCCACGATCGCGAATTTCATAGGGATCTTCAGGGTTGAATTGTAATAAAGCTTCGCTGGTGCGTAACGCCAGCTCCATCTGATTTTCTTCCATCAACGAGGCTTTGAGTGTATCCAGCAATTTGCGGATTACCTCAATGTTATCAGCTTCATCAAGGTCTTCATAAAACAGTTCCGCCGACGGGCTGATATTTCCCTTTAACCATCCGTCCAGCATATGTTCGCTTAACGATTCACCGTTAAAAGGATTAATCAGCCAAATTTCGCCATCCGGACATTCAATGCGCAATATCAGCTGCGTAGGGAAAATCACCGGCAGCAGCGGCAAATCGAGACGATTCGCGACCCATAATAAAACCGCACCTAATGATACCGCACTGCCCTGTCGATTCTTTAACACCTGGTCCAGCCATAATGCATCGGAAAGACGATAAACGCCGCGTGAGGCTTTAAATCCCCAGTCGCCGTAAAACAGCGCGATCAGTTTTTCCAGCTGCTCTTCTAAAGGCAGAAGCTGGCTGATTTCTTCCTTCGCCAGACTAACGAGACGCTCCAGTTCGTCGTAAACATCTTGCGAGGGAAAATCGCGGCGGATTGCTTCGCAAGCCAGGATCATGCCTTCGCACAATGGCGCTTTATTAAATTCGAAATCAGCTAACGATCTCATGACTTACCCCAGTAACGGTACTTTTGTGGTGGCGAGTTTAATGATGATGTACAGCACCACCAACGCCAGCGGGAAGGCAATAATGCGCGCCTGCTGACTGTGCATACGACGATAATCGAGTGCAATAAAACCCAAAACGATATAAATGATAACTCCAAACAGCTTTTCAGTCAGCCACTGTGCCTGCCCGGAAAATGGCAGGATGTGCGCTTTAGCCATCAACGCAATGCCGCTTAACAATAACACCGTATCGACAACCGGCGGCACAATGCGCGTCCAGCGAGCAAATGCCTGTGGATGCTTCTGATAACGTAGCCAGAAACGTAAGGTTAATAGCCCAACAGAAAGCGCGATACTAATAAGATGAACACTAAGCAGTGTAGAAAAACTTGTCATTGATAATAGCGGCCGAGCGTTACGCGCTCGTTATCACCATAGTCACGGCAGGTTTCGACGTCATGATACCCCGCGAGGATAAATGCTTGTCGCACCGCTTCGCCCTGCTGCCAGCCATGTTCCAGAAGCAGAAAGCCGCCGGATACCAGCGCGTTACGCGACTGTTCGATGATATGCACGATGTCTGCCATTCCACTGTCTGCCGCAACCAGCGCAGTGAGCGGCTCAAAGCGGACATCGCCTTGTTGAAGATGTGGGTCCTGCTCGTCAATATACGGCGGATTGCTGACAATCATCGCAAACTGCTGCCCGGCTAGCGCGCTAAACCAGTCGCTTTGCAGAATGTGGATATTTTTGATCGCCAGATGCTGGGCATTACGTTGTGCCAGGGAGACAGCATCAGGCATACGATCTACAGCGATAATTTCGCAGTCCGGGCGCTCGCTAGCCAGCGCAAGCGCAATCGCCCCGGTACCCGTCCCGAGATCGAGAATACGGCAAGGTTGTTCAGGCAACCGCGCCAGTGCCTGCTCCACCAGACACTCCGTATCCGGGCGCGGAATTAAGGTCGCTGGCGAAACAAATAACGGCAACGACCAGAATTCTCGCACCCCGGTTAAATGAGCAATGGGTTCACCATCGCGACGACGTGTCAGTAGCGCATCAAGTTGCTGACATTGTTCGTCAGTCAGCTGCGTTTCACCAAAGGCGAGAATAAAAGTACGCCCTCTGCCGGTAACATGCTCCAGCAGGATTTCAGCATCACGCCGCGGGCTTTCGCTCGCCTGAAGTTGGCTTATTGCTTCACGTAACCAGTGTTGATATTCCATTATTCCTGCTCGGACAACGCCGCCAGTTGGTCGGCCTGATGTTCCTGGATAATCGGTTCAATCAGCATATCCAGCTTACCTTCCATCACTTCATCCAGGCGGTAGAGCGTCAGGTTGATGCGGTGATCGGTAACGCGCCCCTGCGGGAAATTGTAAGTACGGTTACGGTCGCTGCGATCGCCACTCCCCAGCAGGTTACGACGGGTAGACGCTTCGGCCTGTTGGCGTTTTGCCATTTCAGCAGCGTGGATGCGAGCACCGAGCACTGAAAGCGCCTTCGCTTTGTTTTTATGTTGTGAACGTTCGTCCTGACATTCAACAACAATCCCGGTCGGCAAGTGAGTAATACGAATTGCCGAATCGGTGGTGTTAACGTGCTGACCACCCGCCCCTGACGAGCGGAAAGTATCAATGCGTAAATCTGCTGGGTTGATGTCCGGCAGTTCTGCGTCAGGCAGTTCTGGCATTACCGCAACGGTACAAGCAGAAGTATGAATACGACCCTGCGATTCCGTAGCAGGAACACGTTGCACGCGATGACCGCCGGATTCAAATTTCAGACGACCATACACACCATCACCGCTAATTTTGGCGATGATCTCTTTATAACCACCATGTTCACCCTCGCTGGCGCTCATGATTTCTACCCGCCAGCGGCGGGCTTCGGCGTAACGGCTGTACATACGGAACAGATCGCCTGCAAACAGCGCTGCTTCGTCGCCGCCGGTTCCGGCACGGACTTCGAGGAAGGCGTTACGTTCGTCATCAGGATCTTTTGGTAGTAATAGAACCTGTAATTGCTGTTCCAGTTGCTCGCTTTTTTCTTTAGCTTCGCGCAGTTCATCCTGCGCCATCTCACGCATTTCAGGATCGTCGAGCATCATCTGTGCGGTTTCGATATCTTCCTGAACCTGTTGCCAGTCGGTAAAACAGCGCGAAACATCACTTAACTGCGCATATTCGCGTGATAATGCGCGAAAACGTTCCTGGTCGGCGATAGTTTGCGCGTCACCCAGCAACGCCTGAACTTCTTCATGGCGTTCATGCAGGGCTTCCAGTTTGGCAACGATAGAAGGCTTCATAGGCGTAAATGCACCCTGTAAAAAAAGAAAATGATGTACTGCTACTCCAGCCCGAGGCTGTCGCGCAGAATATTCAGGCGTTCGTTATCCCCGTCACGGGCGGCCTGTTGAAGTGATTTCGTTGGCGCATGGATCAAGCGGTTAGTCAGTTTCCATGCCAGATCCTGCATAATGGCTTGCGCGTCGCCGCCCTGCTCAAGGGCCGCTAACGCTTTGGCGGTTAACTCATCGCGAACGTGCTCTGCCTGGCTGCGATACTCGCGAATGGTTTCGCTGGCGCTTTGTGCTCGCAGCCACGCCATAAATTCGCTGGTTTCCTGAGCGACAATAGTTTCCGCCTCAACCGCTGCGGCTTTACGCTGCGCCAGGTTGTGCGAAATGATGCTTTGCAGATCGTCCACACTATAAAGATAAGCATTCGCCAGTTTGCCAACTTCCGGCTCAACATCGCGCGGAACGGCAATATCCACCAACAGCATTGGTTGGTTACGACGACTTTTTAATGCGCGCTCCACCATGCCTTTCCCGATAATCGGTAACGGGCTGGCGGTGGAACTGATGATGATATCGGCTTCGCGCAGACGTTCGTCGATCTCACTCAGGGCAATCACTTCCGCGCCAACTTCATCTGCCAGAATTTGGGCACGTTCGCGAGTGCGGTTGGCGATAATCATCTTCTGTACTTTATGTTCGCGCAGATGACGCGCTACCAGCTCGATGGTTTCGCCCGCGCCTACCAGCAACACTGTGACCGTAGAGAGCGATTCAAAGATCTGCCGCGCCAGCGTACAAGCCGCAAAAGCGACAGACACAGCACTGGCACCGATATCTGTTTCAGTGCGAACGCGTTTCGCTACAGAGAAAGATTTCTGGAACATGCGTTCCAGTTCGCTGGCCTTCATATGACCTTTTTGCGAATCGACAAACGCTTTTTTAACCTGACCGAGGATCTGCGGCTCCCCAAGAACCAGTGAATCCAGGCCGCTGGCAACACGCATTAAATGGCTAACCGCGTCGTTATCCTGATGCCAGTAGAGGCTTTTACGCAGATCTTCTTCATTAAGATTGTGATAATCGCAAAGCCAGCGGATTAACGCCTCTTGCAGGTTATCCTGCTCTTCAACGCTAAGATAAAGTTCCGTGCGGTTGCACGTCGACAGCACCACGCCGCCCTGCACCATCGGCTGCGCAAGCAGGCTGTCAAGCGCCTGATCGAGCTTATCCGGCGAAAACGATACACGTTCTCGCAGCGATACAGGTGCCGTTTTATGGTTGATACCGAGTGCTAAAAGGGTCATGTCTGCGGGAAATAATACCAACGTTGATAGGGTTAGTCTGCTTGCATCATACAGGATGCGTAAGATCAATAAAAGAGAGCGCCCCCTTTTGGAGTAATTGCCGAAAGCCGTTAGATTCTGGCAATTAAGACAACTTGAACATAGACGATAGCGGACGGTAACGCTAGCATTAAGGGTTATAACTGCAACGTATCTCAAGGACTTGTCATCACTATGCCCCTGCCCGATTTTCGTCTTATCCGCCTGCTACCGCTGGCTGCTCTTGTGCTCACTGCCTGTTCCGTTACCACGCCCAAAGGTCCTGGCAAAAGCCCGGATTCGCCACAATGGCGTCAGCATCAGCAAGACGTGCGCAATCTTAATCAGTATCAGACTCGCGGCGCGTTCGCTTATATTTCTGACCAACAAAAAGTGTACGCCCGCTTTTTCTGGCAGCAAACCGGCCAGGATCGCTACCGTCTGCTGCTCACTAACCCATTGGGCAGCACGGAACTGGAGCTGAATGCTCAACCGGGTAACGTGCAGTTAGTCGACAATAAAGGTCAGCGTTATACCGCCGATGACGCCGAAGAGATGATTGGCAAATTGACCGGAATGCCAATTCCGCTCAACAGCTTGCGCCAGTGGATTTTAGGTTTACCGGGTGATGCAACCGACTACAAACTGGACGACCAGTACCGCCTGAGCGAAATTACCTACAGCCAGAATGGCAAAAACTGGAAGGTTGTTTATGGTGGTTATGACACCAAAACGCAACCTGCGATGCCAGCCAATATGGAACTCACCGACGGTGGTCAACGCATCAAGTTAAAAATGGATAACTGGATAGTGAAATAATGCGGACACAGTGGCCCTCTCCGGCAAAACTTAATCTGTTTTTATACATTACCGGTCAGCGTGCGGATGGTTACCACACGCTGCAAACGCTGTTTCAGTTTCTTGATTACGGCGACACCATCAGCATTGAGCTTCGTGACGATGGGGATATTCGTCTGTTAACGCCCGTTGAAGGCGTGGAACATGAAGATAACCTGATCGTTCGCGCAGCGCGGTTGTTGATGAAAACTGCGGCAGACAGCGGGCGTCTTCCGACGGGAAGCGGTGCGAATATCAGCATTGACAAGCGTTTGCCGATGGGCGGCGGTCTCGGCGGTGGTTCATCCAATGCCGCGACGGTCCTGGTGGCATTAAATCATCTCTGGCAATGCGGGCTAAGCATGGATGAGCTGGCGGAAATGGGGCTGACGCTGGGCGCAGATGTTCCTGTCTTTGTTCGGGGGCATGCCGCGTTTGCCGAAGGCGTTGGTGAAATACTAACGCCGGTGGATCCGCCAGAGAAGTGGTATCTGGTGGCGCACCCTGGTGTAAGTATTCCGACTCCGGTGATTTTTAAAGATCCTGAACTCCCGCGCAATACGCCAAAAAGGTCAATAGAAACGTTGCTAAAATGTGAATTCAGCAATGATTGCGAGGTTATCGCAAGAAAACGTTTTCGCGAGGTTGATGCGGTGCTTTCCTGGCTGTTAGAATACGCCCCGTCACGCCTGACTGGGACAGGGGCCTGTGTCTTTGCTGAATTTGATACAGAGTCTGAAGCCCGCCAGGTGCTAGAGCAAGCCCCGGAATGGCTCAATGGCTTTGTGGCGAAAGGCGTTAATCTTTCCCCATTGCACAGAGCCATGCTTTAAGCCGGGCAAGCTGAGTTTCGGTGACAACGTCACCTTGTTCCAGACGTTGCATCGCGCTCTTTAATACACCGCCTGGAAAGGATCATGCCTGGCCCGCACAGTTTTCGGCAGATTCTTTCCACCAATGGACGCATGCCTGAGGTTCTTCTCGTGCCTGATATGAAGCTTTTTGCTGGTAACGCCACCCCGGTACTAGCACAACGTATTGCCAACCGCCTGTACACTTCACTCGGCGACGCCGCTGTAGGTCGCTTTAGCGACGGCGAAGTCAGCGTACAAATTAACGAAAATGTACGCGGTGGTGATATTTTCATCATCCAGTCCACTTGTGCCCCTACTAACGACAACCTGATGGAATTAGTCGTTATGGTTGATGCCCTGCGTCGTGCTTCCGCAGGTCGTATCACCGCTGTTATCCCCTACTTTGGCTATGCGCGCCAGGACCGTCGCGTCCGTTCCGCTCGTGTACCAATCACTGCGAAAGTGGTTGCAGACTTCCTCTCCAGCGTCGGTGTTGACCGTGTGCTGACAGTGGATCTGCACGCTGAACAGATTCAGGGTTTCTTCGACGTTCCGGTTGATAACGTATTTGGTAGCCCGATCCTGCTGGAAGACATGCTGCAGCTGAATCTGGATAACCCAATTGTGGTTTCTCCGGACATCGGCGGCGTTGTGCGTGCCCGCGCTATCGCTAAGCTGCTGAACGATACCGATATGGCAATCATCGACAAACGTCGTCCGCGTGCGAACGTTTCCCAGGTGATGCATATCATCGGTGACGTTGCAGGTCGTGACTGCGTACTGGTCGATGATATGATCGACACTGGCGGTACGCTGTGTAAAGCTGCTGAAGCGCTGAAAGAACGTGGTGCTAAACGTGTATTTGCGTACGCGACTCACCCGATCTTCTCTGGCAACGCGGCGAACAACCTGCGTAACTCTGTAATTGATGAAGTCGTTGTCTGCGATACCATTCCGCTGAGCGATGAAATCAAATCACTGCCGAACGTGCGTACTCTGACCCTGTCAGGTATGCTGGCCGAAGCGATTCGTCGTATCAGCAACGAAGAATCGATCTCTGCCATGTTCGAACACTAATCGAACCCGGCTCAAAGACCCGCTGCGGCGGGTTTTTTTGTCTGTAATATCCATTTGTATGACCTATGCCTCCTTCACCTGCCATTTAGTTGACAGATGATGCGCTCACGGATGAAACATTATTGTGAACAAAATATTTTCCTCACATGTGATGCCTTTCCGCGCTCTGATCGACGTTTGCTGGAAAGAAAAATATACTGCCGCACGGTTTACCCGTGACCTGATTGCCGGGATAACCGTCGGGATTATTGCTATCCCGCTGGCGATGGCGTTGGCTATTGGTAGTGGTGTGGCCCCCCAGTACGGTTTATATACCGCAGCTGTTGCGGGGATTGTCATTGCTCTAACGGGTGGGTCACGCTTTAGCGTTTCCGGTCCGACTGCGGCATTTGTGGTAATTCTCTATCCCGTTTCGCAACAGTTTGGACTGGCAGGACTGCTGGTTGCGACCTTGTTGTCGGGAATCTTTTTGATTCTGATGGGGCTGGCACGCTTTGGTCGTCTGATTGAGTATATTCCGGTTTCCGTCACCTTAGGTTTCACCTCGGGTATCGGGATCACCATCGGTACCATGCAGATTAAAGATTTTCTCGGTCTGCAAATGGCCCATGTCCCGGAACATTATCTACAAAAAGTCGGCGCATTATTTATGGCGCTGCCGACCATTAATGTGGGTGATGCTGCCATTGGCATTGTGACGCTTGGCATTCTGGTTTTCTGGCCGCGTCTGGGCATTCGTTTACCCGGTCACCTTCCGGCCTTGCTGGCTGGTTGCGCGGTGATGGGGATTGTTAACCTGCTCGGCGGACATGTTGCTACCATCGGTTCGCAATTCCACTACGTCCTGGCCGATGGTTCTCAGGGTAACGGTATTCCGCAACTGCTGCCGCAACTGGTGCTGCCGTGGGATCTGCCTAATTCAGAATTCACGCTAACCTGGGATTCTATTCGCACCCTGCTGCCTGCGGCATTCTCAATGGCAATGCTCGGGGCGATCGAATCTCTGCTCTGCGCTGTGGTACTGGATGGTATGACCGGGACTAAGCACAAGGCGAATAGTGAACTGGTCGGTCAGGGGCTGGGGAATATCATCGCTCCATTCTTTGGTGGTATTACCGCTACTGCTGCCATCGCGCGTTCTGCCGCTAACGTCCGTGCCGGGGCAACTTCCCCTATCTCGGCGGTGATCCACTCTATTCTGGTTATTCTCGCCCTGCTGGTACTGGCACCACTGCTCTCCTGGCTGCCGCTTTCCGCCATGGCAGCCCTGCTGTTGATGGTGGCGTGGAACATGAGTGAAGCGCACAAAGTGGTCGACTTGCTGCGTCATGCGCCGAAAGATGACATCATCGTCATGCTGCTGTGTATGTCACTGACCGTGCTGTTTGATATGGTTATTGCCATCAGCGTGGGGATCGTGCTGGCATCGCTGCTGTTTATGCGTCGTATCGCACGTATGACTCGCCTGGCACCGGTAGTCGTAGATGTTCCAGACGATGTCCTGGTTCTGCGCGTTATTGGCCCGCTGTTTTTTGCTGCTGCTGAAGGCTTATTCACGGACCTGGAGTCACGTCTTGAAGGCAAACGGATTGTGATTCTGAAGTGGGATGCCGTTCCGGTACTTGATGCTGGTGGTCTTGATGCGTTCCAGCGTTTTGTGAAGCGTCTGCCCGAAGGATGTGAACTGCGCGTGTGCAACGTGGAATTCCAGCCACTGCGAACTATGGCTCGCGCAGGCATTCAACCGATCCCGGGACGCCTCGCGTTCTTCCCGAATCGTCGCGCGGCGATGGCGGATTTATAAGTACGAGATTGACCAGTCAGCGCAAACTGACTGGTCAGCAAACTGCATTATTTGTTAGCTATGACGGCGATTATCGCTACGGCGGCAACGTTTGTCATAGTGACGAACCCACCAGTAACGGTCGCACACCTGTTCATGCCCGCCAACACGGGCACCCGCCAGCCAGAGAATGGCACCGACGAAAATACTTAGCACTGCACCATGTGCGAAATACTGGGGCATATTAAACTGTGGTAACTGGTTGAGGATTGAATACCCCACGCCGACCACCATTACCACCAGACCCAACCCCATGAGCACGTTACCGAGTATCGAAGCGTTTTTGCGTTTCATATGTCACCTCCGGAACTTTCTGGGTTGTAACAGGGAATACCCCTCTTCCTTATGTGTAAAGTATAGACAACACCCTGTGGGTTATGTGCGGGCGTAATCACAATTACAACCCTTATTTCAACAAAACTTTACAAATAAACGCCTGAACACCTTGACTTTCTAATAGTCCACTCAGGCAATTATTACGTTATCTGCATTTGATACGCAGTTTTTTGTCAAGCGGGGCCGCAACCAGTAAACTACGCGCCAGTTATGTACACACTCAGGACAAAAAAACGTGACGATTAAATTGATTGTCGGCCTGGCGAACCCCGGTGCTGAATACGCCGCAACGCGACATAATGCTGGTGCCTGGTTCGTTGACTTACTGGCAGAGCGTTTGCGCGCTCCGCTGCGCGAAGAGGCTAAATTCTTTGGTTATACTTCGCGAGTCACCCTTGGAAGCGAAGATGTCCGCCTGTTAGTCCCGACTACATTTATGAATCTCAGCGGCAAAGCCGTTGCGGCGATGGCCAGTTTTTTCCGCATTAATCCGGACGAAATTCTGGTGGCCCACGACGAACTGGATCTGCCTCCTGGCGTCGCCAAATTTAAGTTGGGCGGTGGCCATGGTGGTCACAATGGACTGAAAGACATCATCAGTAAATTGGGTAATAACCCTAACTTTCACCGTTTACGCATCGGAATCGGTCATCCGGGCGATAAAAATAAAGTTGTCGGTTTTGTGTTAGGCAAACCGCCTGTTAGTGAACAGAAGTTAATTGATGAAGCCATCGACGAAGCGGCGCGTTGTACTGAAATGTGGTTTACAGATGGCTTGACCAAAGCAACGAACCGATTGCACGCCTTTAAAGCGCAATAAGTCGTTGTCTGCGGCATTTTTGCCGAGTGCCGTGTATAATAGGCAAAGTTATTTCCATTTCTGCAATCTGTTAGCAATAACAGGTTGATTATTAAGATATTAAGGTGATTTAAATCATGGGATTCAAATGCGGTATCGTCGGTTTGCCCAACGTCGGGAAATCTACCCTGTTCAACGCGCTGACCAAAGCCGGTATTGAAGCGGCCAACTTTCCATTCTGCACCATTGAGCCGAACACAGGCGTCGTACCAATGCCTGACCCTCGCCTGGATCAACTGGCTGAAATCGTAAAACCGCAACGTACGCTTCCCACGACCATGGAATTTGTCGATATCGCCGGTCTGGTAAAAGGCGCATCGAAAGGCGAAGGTCTGGGTAACCAGTTCCTGACCAACATCCGTGAAACCGAAGCGATCGGTCACGTTGTTCGCTGCTTTGAAAATGACAACATCATTCACGTTTCCGGCAAAGTTAACCCGGCTGACGATATTGAAGTTATCAACACCGAACTGGCGCTGGCAGACCTCGACACCTGCGAACGTGCGATTCATCGCGTACAGAAGAAAGCCAAAGGTGGCGATAAAGACGCGAAAGCTGAGCTGGCGGTCCTGGAAAAATGCCTGCCCCAGCTGGAAAACGCAGGTATGCTGCGCGCGCTGGATTTAAGCGCTGAAGAGAAAGCGGCTATTCGTTACCTGAGCTTCCTGACGCTGAAACCAACAATGTACATAGCCAACGTCAACGAAGATGGTTTTGAAAACAACCCATATCTTGACCAGGTGCGTGAAATCGCGGCGAAAGAAGGTTCTGTTGTGGTTCCGGTTTGTGCTGCTGTTGAAGCAGACATTGCCGAACTGGACGACGAAGAACGTGACGAGTTTATGCAGGAGCTTGGGCTGGAAGAACCGGGCCTGAACCGTGTGATCCGTGCCGGTTATAAGCTGCTGAACCTGCAAACTTACTTCACCGCTGGGGTGAAAGAAGTGCGTGCATGGACCATTCCGGTTGGAGCAACCGCGCCGCAGGCAGCGGGCAAAATCCATACTGATTTTGAAAAAGGCTTTATCCGTGCACAAACCATCTCGTTTGAAGATTTCATCACTTACAAAGGTGAACAAGGCGCGAAAGAAGCAGGCAAAATGCGTGCAGAAGGTAAAGATTACATCGTGAAAGATGGCGATGTGATGAACTTCCTTTTCAACGTCTAATTAATTTATTGTCTCATGAGGTTTCGCTAAATCTCATGAAGAGCGCAAAAGTATATAAAATCCACGCAATTGCGTGGATTTTTCATTTCACCGAGTCCTAATCATTCTTGTAACATCCTACACTTTTGTGCTTATTGCCTACAGTGAACCACGAGAATAATTAAAGACATAAGTGTTCAGATGACTGATATCTCATTAGCAGTGATATAACGTCAGTTTTTGTTCCACTACACATCAGCCCTCTTCACAGCTGATCAATATTGATCTCGCTCCAATATGCTGGCGAGAAAAGGACTTACCTGAAGGGTAATATCCCGCAGATAAAGTCCCCGAATAACGTGATTACGTGCGATCCTGGCAAGATGAAAATGATAACCAGTAGCACAATAATAACGATAGGCCAGAAAATCCATTGAACAAAAATGAATATCGATGTTTTTTGCTTTTTCTTATTAGTAATGCAAAAATGGCGCATATTGTTTTTGTTATGCAGATACATCAAGCGAAAATCCCATAACTAATTAGGATTATTACAAAAAATCTTCACCAAATTTTTTAACCGCTGTTTGTTGTAATATTTTTGCCATATTCATAGTAACGAATTGGAATAAGTAACGACAACTTAGGGAATAACTCGATATAAACTCACCTTTGTAAGGGGGGGGTTAAATATATATTAATTCCTGTGTTCCTGATTTTGCCCGGTAATAGAGAATTATTCTCAGAGAAGCTCATCATGATTGCACCATACAGATATCATGATGATAAGAGGATATTATTCATTGACTTAAACAAAATGACAAAATCCATAGACCCATAGCCTGGGTACTATATAGGAGTGGTATGGGCATCAAACAACACAATGGGAATACCAAAGCCGATCGTCTCGCTGAATTAAAAATCCGTTCGCCCTCAATTCAACTGATAAAATTTGGCGCTATTGGTTTGAATGCAATTATCTTTTCCCCCCTGCTGATAGCTGCTGATACAGGAAGTCAATATGGCACCAATATTACTATTAATGATGGTGACAGAATTACAGGAGATACCGCCGATCCATCAGGAAACCTCTATGGTGTAATGACCCCAGCAGGAAACACGCCTGGCAATATCAACCTGGGTAATGATGTCACCGTCAATGTCAACGACGCCTCTGGATATGCAAAAGGAATCATTATTCAGGGCAAAAACAGCTCCCTGACAGCTAACCGACTCACAGTAGATGTTGTTGGTCAAACCTCTGCCATCGGCATTAACTTAATTGGTGACTATACCCATGCTGACTTAGGCACAGGCAGCACCATTAAGAGTAACGATGACGGCATCATTATTGGGCATAGCTCAACACTAACAGCCACTCAATTCACCATTGAAAACTCGAACGGTATAGGCCTAACCATCAATGACTATGGCACCAGTGTCGATCTTGGAAGCGGAAGTAAAATCAAGACCGATGGAAGTACAGGTGTTTATATCGGTGGTCTCAACGGCAATAACGCCAATGGTGCTGCGCGTTTTACGGCGACAGACCTGACAATCGATGTTCAGGGCTACAGCGCCATGGGGATAAACGTACAGAAAAACTCTGTTGTCGATCTCGGAACAAACAGTACCATTAAAACCAATGGCGATAATGCTCACGGCCTCTGGAGCTTTGGCCAGGTTAGCGCGAATGCACTCACTGTTGATGTAACTGGAGCCGCGGCCAATGGCGTCGAAGTTCGTGGTGGTACAACCACTATCGGTGCAGATAGCCATATTTCTTCCGCGCAGGGCGGTGGCCTCGTCACCAGTAGTTCAGACGCGACAATCAATTTTTCTGGCACGGCAGCGCAACGAAACAGCATCTTTTCCGGCGGTTCTTATGGTGCCTCGGCCCAGACGGCAACGGCTGTTATCAACATGCAAAATACCGATATTACGGTTGATCGTAATGGCAGTCTGGCGCTGGGTTTGTGGGCGCTCAGCGGCGGTAGAATAACCGGAGACAGTTTGGCTATCACCGGCGCGGCAGGAGCCAGAGGGATTTATGCCATGACCAACAGCCAGATCGACCTCACGAGCGATCTGGTCATTGATATGAGTACACCCGACCAGATGGCCATCGCAACGCAACATGACGATGGTTATGCCGCCAGCCGCATCAACGCCTCGGGTCGTATGCTTATCAACGGTAGCGTTCTTTCCAAAGGTGGGCTAATCAATCTGGATATGCACCCTGGGTCGGTTTGGACAGGTTCCTCCCTCAGCGATAATGTCAATGGCGGGAAACTGGACGTTGCAATGAATAACAGCGTCTGGAACGTAACAAGTAATTCTAATCTCGACACGCTGGCGCTGAGCCATTCAACTGTCGATTTTGCCAGCCACGGGTCAACTGCCGGCACATTTACCACATTAAACGTAGAGAACCTGAGCGGTAACAGTACCTTTATTATGCGTGCTGATGTTGTTGGCGAGGGTAATGGCGTTAATAATAGAGGGGATTTATTGAATATCAGCGGGAGTAGTGCTGGTAATCACGTATTGGCTATCCGCAACCAGGGCAGCGAGGCCACAACGGGAAATGAAGTTCTGACAGTGGTAAAAACCACTGACGGCGCGGCCTCGTTCAGCGCGTCTTCTCAGGTTGAGTTGGGGGGATATCTGTACGATGTGCGTAAAAATGGCACTAACTGGGAGCTTTACGCTTCCGGGACAGTTCCGGAACCGACTCCTAATCCTGAACCCACACCAGCTCCCGCTCAGCCTCCCATAGTCAACCCCGATCCTACGCCTGAACCCGCTCCCACGCCTAAACCCACCACGACCGCAGATGCTGGCGGCAATTATCTCAATGTCGGTTACTTATTGAACTATGTTGAAAACCGTACGCTGATGCAACGGATGGGTGACTTGCGAAATCAGAGTAAAGACGGTAATATCTGGTTGCGCAGTTATGGGGGAAGCCTGGACTCCTTTGCCAGTGGCAAACTGAGCGGCTTTGACATGGGTTACAGCGGTATCCAGTTTGGTGGGGATAAACGTCTCTCTGATGTAATGCCGTTGTATGTCGGTCTGTATATTGACTCAACACATGCATCGCCGGACTATAGCGGAGGCGACGGTACCGCACGTTCAGACTACATGGGAATGTACGCCAGTTACATGGCACAAAACGGTTTTTACAGCGATCTCGTTATAAAAGCATCGCGCCAGAAAAATAGTTTCCACGTACTGGACAGTCAGAACAACGGCGTTAACGCCAACGGCACTGCGAATGGAATGAGCATCTCCCTGGAAGCCGGGCAGAGGTTCAACCTGTCCCCTACTGGTTATGGGTTCTATATAGAGCCGCAAACCCAGCTTACATACAGCCACCAGAATGAGATGGCTATGAAGGCGAGTAATGGCCTCAATATACATCTGAATCACTACGAATCGCTGCTGGGGCGTGCCAGCATGATACTGGGGTATGACATCACCGCAGGCAACAGCCAGCTGAATGTCTATGTGAAGACTGGCGCTATCCGCGAGTTTTCAGGGGATACCGAATATCTGTTGAACGACTCCCGGGAGAAGTACAGTTTCAAAGGTAATGGCTGGAATAACGGCGTGGGAGTCAGTGCACAGTATAACAAACAGCACACATTCTATCTCGAAGCGGATTACACGCAGGGTAACCTCTTTGATCAGAAGCAAGTCAACGGAGGATATCGCTTCAGCTTTTAAGTGCGGGATAGACAAGCCCTTAAACGATGCTGAAAATTGTTAGCGTGCGCCGGAATGAAATACAGATCACTCTGATGTATCAGAAATCGTTTCTGTCTTTCATACCCGGCGCTTAAACTGCCCTGCATCAATGCCATGTTGCTTCATTTTCCGCCACAGCGTAGTGCGGCCGATCCCAAGTAAAGCCGACATTTCCTGAATGCGACCGCCTGTGACCTGGGCTGCGTTAATAATTGCCTCTTTTTCAACTTCCGCAAATGACAGACTGGTGGAAAGGCGGGTGGCGCTGACATCATCTGTCGCCTGCTCGGTAAACAGATGTTCAGGTAAATCACTGACGCGAATGCGCCCGTTATCACTACTCAGAGCAAGATTCTCGATGACGCTGTAAAGTTCAAAATCGTTGCCTGGCCATGCACAAGAAACTAGGCGAGCGAGGGCATCGTCATCAATTTTCAGCCGCGTAGAGAAGCGTTTTTCAAGACTGCGTAATTTGTTATTCACCAGCGCCGGAATGCTGCCACGCCGCATACGCAGAGGCGGGATGGTAATTTCAAATGCATGCAGCGCGTAATACAGCTGGCGACTAAAACGATTTTGTTCCACCAGCATTGCGAGGTCCGCGGTCGTTGTTGCAATCACTTTGACATCAATTGGTATTAAACGCCGCGCATCCAGTCGCGTGATAACCCCCTGCTTGATAACCTGCAGCAAAGCAGACTGTAACTCCACCGCCAGATATTCAATCTTTTCAAGAAACAGCGTGCCGCCGTGTGCCAGTTCCAGCCGACTCAGACGGCCATTTTCATTGTCCGTGCGATCGCCACCAATAAATTCTTCCGCCAGCGCAGCATCACCATATAACTCACAATTGACGGCGATATAAGGACCTGCAGCACGCTCGCTTTCATTATGAATTGCCTGACTTAGCAGTGCCTTGCCCACGCCCTCTTCTCCACAAAGCAGGACAGGAAAGCTACTGCGCGCCGCCTGGCGACCAAAATGAATCAAGCGGCGGGTTTGCGGATCGTCCTGTGGCATATGAGCGAAGGTATGGCTGACTTTTCCTAATTGACTGGTCATTAACTGCCGCATCTGTTCCACAGGATGGAGCAACAAAATAAAGCTGGTTCCCTGCGTTTCTATTATCGGTTTAAGGGTTATCACCGCATCAATAAACTGGTGCTGGCTTTCAAAGGTTGCTTCTACGTGTTTGAGCGGATGTGCCAGTTTTATTGCTTGTTGCAATACGGCGGGTAACGTTAAGAGTTCAGTGATTGCCCGTCCCTGACTTGCCGTCGCGTCAAGGCGCAAGACCCGCGCCGCCTGGGCATTAATAAATTGCAAATTACCCTGCTCGTCCCAGCTAATCACGCCATCATCCATACTTTCTAACAGGGCATTAAGTTGATTTAAATGACGGTTAGTTTCAGCGAGCAAACTGTCCGTCAGCAGTAAATTACCGACCTCGCGGGCGATTGCCAACGTCAACGGCAAATCAGCTGCGGTAGTTTGCTCAACCGGACACGCCAGCGCTATTGTTCCCGTCAATCGGCCCTTGCTGTCAAACAACGGCGTTGCACAAAAGGCCCAGTTCCAGAGTGCCTGTTTGAAATGTTGATCGGCCATCGTTTTCACGGCCTGACCAGAGATAGCCGCTAACGATAGCGCACAAGTACCAATAATTCCCTCGGCGCAATACGTGCCGTCATTGAATCCCAGTGCACTTAGCTGCTGCAAGGTTTGCGGATCGCCATTACGGCTGAGAATGCAGGCGGTTTCATCGAGGATAAACAGCGCACACTCTCGCGGTGCCATATATTCCCAGGCATCTTCCAGCGCAGCCTGCCCGAGCGTCAGCATCGCTTTCTTACGCCGATAAATAGAAGCAAATGTCACGCCCTGGGCCTGATGTGGTACGTTCCATGTCTCCCGTTTCATCAGCTTATTGCATCGCTCCCAGGAGGTTGCAATTAAGGGAGATATGCCCCGACCATCGTTGTTAAAAGCGCCACTCATATCCCGCATCCCTTATGACAAAAGGTGTTCCGGCTCGCAATTTTAAGTATTAATACACGTAAAAGTTTCAATATGGAACATTCATTAAAGCATATGTTTCACTATGAAACATAATTTGGGCTAATTTTCTTTTCCCTTGCCTGATGCACAATGGATTCATCGGCAGTCAGTGGTCGCCGTGTCGTTGAACATCATCCATGCCCTACCGTAATTGCTGGAGCAAAATAATGAAAAAATTGATCAATGATGTGCAAGACGTACTGGACGAACAACTGGCAGGACTGGCGAAAGCGCATCCATCGCTGACACTGCATCAGGATCCGGTGTATGTCACCCGAGCTGATGCCCCTGTTGCAGGAAAAGTCGCCCTGCTGTCGGGTGGCGGCAGCGGACACGAGCCGATGCACTGTGGTTATATCGGTCAGGGGATGCTTTCGGGGGCCTGTCCGGGCGAAATTTTCACCTCACCGACGCCCGATAAAATCTTTGAATGCTCCATGCAAATTGATGGCGGCGAAGGTGTACTGTTGATTATCAAAAATTACACCGGCGATATTCTTAACTTTGAAACAGCGACCGAGTTACTGCACGATAGCGGCGTAAAAGTGACCACTGTGGTCATTGATGACGACGTTGCGGTAAAAGACAGTCTTTATACCGCCGGGCGACGCGGCGTTGCCAACACCGTATTAATTGAAAAACTCGTAGGCGCAGCGGCGGAGCGTGGCGACTCACTGGACGCCTGTGCGGAACTGGGGCGTAAGTTGAATAATCAAGGCCACTCAATAGGTATCGCTCTCGGTGCCTGTACCGTTCCTGCCGCGGGCAAACCTTCTTTTACCCTTGCGGATAATGAGATGGAGTTTGGCGTAGGCATTCATGGTGAGCCAGGTATTGACCGCCGCCCTTTCTCTTCCCTTGATCAAACCGTCGATGAAATGTTCGACACCCTGCTGGAACATGGCTCATACCATCGCACTTTGCGTTTCTGGGATTATCAACAAGGCAGCTGGCAGGAAGAACCACAAACCAAACAACCGCTCCAGTCTGGCGATCGGGTGATTGCACTGGTTAACAATCTTGGCGCAACTCCGCTTTCTGAGCTGTACGGCGTCTATAACCGCCTGACCACACGTTGCCAGCAAGCGGGATTGACTATCGAACGTAATTTAATTGGCGCGTACTGCACCTCACTGGATATGACCGGTTTCTCAATCACCTTACTGAAAGTTGATGACGAAACGCTGGCTCTCTGGGACGCCCCGGTCCACACCCCGGCCCTTAACTGGGGTAAATAAGGAGAAAGCAATGTCACTGAGCAGAACTCAAATTGTTAACTGGCTCACTCGTTGTGGCGATATTTTCAACACCGAGAGCGAGTATCTTACCGGGCTGGATCGCGAGATTGGCGACGCTGACCACGGGCTAAATATGAACCGAGGCTTTAGCAAAGTGGTGGAAAAACTCCCTGCTATCGCAGATAAAGATATCGGTTTCATTCTCAAAAATACCGGTATGACGCTGCTTTCCAGCGTCGGTGGTGCCAGTGGTCCGCTGTTCGGTACCTTCTTTATCCGCGCCGCACAGGCGACCCAGGCACGGCAAAGCCTGACACTGGAAGAGCTTTATCAGATGTTCCGCGATGGCGCGGACGGCGTAATCAGTCGCGGGAAAGCCGAACCTGGCGATAAAACCATGTGTGATGTGTGGGTGCCGGTGGTGGAATCGTTACGTCAGTCCAGCGAGCAAAATCTCTCTGTTCCGGTGGCGCTCGAAGCTGCCAGTAGCATCGCCGAATCCGCTGCACAAAGTACGATTACGATGCAAGCCCGCAAAGGCCGCGCCAGTTATCTCGGTGAACGCAGTATTGGTCACCAGGATCCCGGCGCGACCTCGGTGATGTTTATGATGCAAATGTTGGCGTTAGCCGCAAAAGAGTAAGGAATTGGTGATGGTAAACCTGGTCATAGTTTCACATAGCAGCCGACTGGGAGAAGGTGTCGGTGAATTAGCCCGTCAGATGTTAATGAGTGATAGTTGTAAAATCGCCATTGCCGCGGGAATTGACGATCCACAAAATCCCATTGGTACCGATGCCGTCAAAGTGATGGAGGCCATCGAATCTGTTGCTGATGCCGACCATGTGCTGGTCATGATGGATATGGGTAGCGCATTATTGAGTGCTGAAACTGCGCTGGAATTGCTGGCTCCCGAGATCGCCGCAAAAGTACGTTTGTGTGCTGCGCCGTTGGTCGAAGGTACACTGGCAGCAACGGTCAGCGCGGCCTCGGGGGCGGATATCGACAAAGTTATCTTTGACGCTATGCATGCGCTGGAAGCCAAACGTGAACAACTGGGTTTACCGTCCTCCGACACTGAAATCTCTGACACATGTCCTCCGTACGATGAAGAAGCCCGTTCTCTGGCGGTGGTCATAAAAAACCGTAACGGCCTGCATGTACGTCCGGCCTCCCGGCTGGTTTATACCTTATCGACATTTAATGCCGATATGTTGCTGGAAAAAAACGGCAAATGCGTCACACCAGAGAGTATTAACCAGATTGCGTTACTACAAGTTCGCTATAACGATACGCTGCGCCTGATTGCGAAAGGGCCAGAAGCTGAAGAGGCACTGATCGCTTTCCGTCACCTGGCTGAAGATAACTTTGGTGAAACGGAGGAAGTCGCTCCACCTACTCTGCGTCCCGTTCTGCCTGTTTCGGGTAAAGCCTTTTATTATCAACCAGTTTTATGTACGGTACAGGCAAAATCAACCCTGACCGCGGAAGAAGAACAAGATCGATTACGCCAGGCTATTGACTTCACGTTATTAGATCTGATGACGTTAACAGCGAAAGCAGAAGCCAGCGGGCTTGACGATATTGCCGCAATCTTTTCTGGTCACCATACACTGTTAGGTGATCCGGAACTGCTGGCGGCGGCAAGCGAACTCCTTCAGCATGAACATTGCACGGCAGAATATGCCTGGCAGCAAGTTCTTAAAGAACTTAGCCAGCAATACCAGCAACTGGATGATGAATATCTACAAGCTCGCTATATTGATGTGGACGATCTTCTGCATCGCACCCTGGTCCACCTGACCCAAACGAAAGAAGAACTCCCGCAGTTTAACTCGCCAACTATTCTACTGGCGGAGAACATTTATCCTTCCACAGTACTGCAACTGGATCCGGCGGTTGTAAAAGGTATCTGCCTTAGCGCCGGAAGTCCGGTATCCCACAGCGCCCTAATCGCCCGTGAACTGGGGATTGGCTGGATTTGCCAGCAGGGTGAGAAACTGTATGCGATACAACCAGAAGAAACGCTAACGCTGGACGTTAAAACGCAACGTTTCAACCGTCAGGGTTAAGCCACCGTTCGGATGGCATCGTTCTGATGTCATCCGGCAATTTACCCAGCACTGATGTTTTTTAACTACCTGTTATATTTTTTACCAATTTATGATGATTTTTCTTCGCTAATCGCGAACCAAATGTCGCTGGCTGGCTAATAAACAGACGTTATTTGATCACTCTATTTCGCCGTTATTTATCCCTTTAATTCCCTTTTCTAAAATGCCTGACCGTTCGCAGAATGAGATTTCGATCATGCAGCTAGTGCGATCCTGAACTAAGGTTTTCTGATACTTGAATACCGTTTTATTCGGTTTCGCCAAAGGAGAATGATTGATGAAATCCCCCGCACCTTCTCGCCCGCAAAAAATGGCGTTAATTCCAGCCTGTATCTTTTTGTGTTTCGCTGCGCTATCGGTGCAGGCAGAAGAAACACCGGTAACACCACAGCCGCCTGATATTTTATTAGGGCCGCTGTTTAATGATGTGCAAAACGTCAAACTTTTTCCGGACCAAAAAACCTTTGCCGATGCCGTGCCTAACAGCGATCCGCTGATGATCCTTGCTGATTATCGGATGCAGCAAAACCAGAGCGGATTTGATCTGCGCCATTTCGTTAACGTCAATTTCACCCTGCCGAAAGAAGGCGAGAAATATGTTCCGCCAGAGGGGCAGTCACTGCGCGAACATATTGACGGACTTTGGCCGGTATTAACGCGTTCTACCGAAAACACCGAAAAATGGGATTCTCTGTTACCGCTGCCGGAACCTTATGTCGTGCCGGGCGGACGTTTTCGCGAGGTATATTACTGGGACAATTACTTCACCATGTTAGGACTTGCCGAAAGTGGTCACTGGGATAAAATCGCGGATATGGTGGCCAATTTTGCTCATGAAATAAACACTTACGGTCATATTCCCAACGGCAACCGCAGTTACTATTTAAGCCGCTCGCAACCGCCCTTCTTTGCCCTGATGGTAGAGTTACTGGCGCAGCATGAAGGCGATGCCGCGTTGAAGCAATACCTGCCGCAAATGCAAAAAGAATATGCTTACTGGATGGACGGTGTTGAAAACCTGCAAGCCGGACAACAGGAAAAACGCGTTGTAAAACTTCAGGATAGTACCCTTCTCAACCGCTACTGGGACGATCGCGATACGCCACGACCAGAGTCATGGGTGGAAGATATTGCCACCGCCAAAAGCAATCCGAATCGACCTGCCACTGAAATTTACCGCGACCTGCGCTCTGCCGCTGCGTCTGGCTGGGATTTCAGCTCGCGCTGGATGGACAACCCGCAGCAGTTAAATACCTTACGCACCACCAGCATCGTACCGGTCGATCTGAACAGCCTGATGTTTAAAATGGAAAAAATCCTCGCCCGCGCCAGCAAAGCTGCAGGAGATAACGCGATGGCAAACCAGTACGAAACGCTGGCGAATGCCCGTCAAAAAGGGATCGAAAAATACCTGTGGAACGATCAACAAGGCTGGTATGCCGATTACGACCTGAAAAGTCATAAAGTGCGCAATCAGTTAACCGCGGCCGCCCTGTTCCCGCTGTACGTCAATGCGGCAGCGAAAGATCGCGCCAACAAAATGGCGACGGCGACGAAAACACATCTGCTGCAACCCGGCGGCCTGAACACCACGTCGGTGAAAAGTGGGCAACAATGGGATGCGCCAAATGGCTGGGCACCGTTACAGTGGGTCGCGACAGAAGGATTACAAAACTACGGGCAAAAAGAGGTGGCGATGGACATTAGCTGGCACTTCCTGACCAATGTTCAGCACACCTATGACCGGGAGAAAAAGCTGGTGGAAAAATATGATGTCAGCACCACCGGAACGGGGGGCGGCGGTGGCGAATATCCATTACAGGATGGCTTTGGCTGGACCAATGGCGTGACGCTGAAAATGCTGGATTTGATCTGCCCGAAAGAGCAACCGTGTGACAATGTTCCGGCGACGCATCCGACCGTTAAGTCAGCAACGACGCAACCCTCAACCAAAGAGGCACAACCCACACCTTAACCAGCGCTTACTCCGACAACGTCATTCGGCTTCTCCGGATGGCGTTGTCGGCAGATAACACCATATCTATGGTTTTTTCTACACAGACGGTTTTTCAAGTCCTGGCGGGAAGTATTGCGCAAATGTTTGCCATACGTGGTTGCCGAAGATAGCGTCATTTCTACGGGTAAGTGTTTCACTTTCATCACCCGGCGATTTACGCCGACGTTGGCTATATAAAGCATCAATTGCTACCGAATATTGTTACGGTGTTCACTCATCAACGTTTTTTTGCTTTCTGGAGTTAAATTAATAATCACATAATCCAGACACTCCAGAGAATTTAGCAACCAAAAAAAGAATTCAGACCATTCCTCTTCGCGTAACTGAAGCATTGCCGAACGGGTATTTTGGCTTAATCTGCCAGAAGGATTGATCAATTCTAAATGTTCAATAAGCGCAGCCAAAACCGCCTCACTATCCGCCCCATTTTTAACGCCTGACTGGCTACTGTCTAAAATATTTATTTTCTGAATCACACCAAAAACAACGAAACAATAATTAAAAAAGGATTCTGTTGTTGTTACCGGGAACCGACTTATTTCGCTCAGAAAGTCGTTCAACCAGCTCCGCAGTGATAAGATTCGCTGATGATACAGTGTATCCTCACTGCGTGCTGGAGGTGCCAGTATAATATGTTGATCAATACAGTATTTATTGTGTTCAGTCGTTTCCTGATGCGTTTGGTTCTCTGCGGATTGTCGCTGGCGAAATAAATGGCTTGCGGTAAATGCCGTTACAGAGCAGCGCAACGCGTCAATTCCTTCGGAGTGCCCGACTTTTGGCGAGAGTTCCGGTTTTATGCGTCCAGGTAGCGGAAATTTCACCCGAATGAGAAATGCATTAATAAAATGGAGGGTAATGCTGCCAACTTACTGATTTAGTGTATGATGGTGATTTTAAGGTGCTTGCGTGGCTTCCATTTCCATCAG
>NZ_JBDYCV010000023.1:0-48083 GCF_040495915.1 Shigella sp. FJ200513
TGGTAAAGGAGAGGCCCTGGAAATACCCCACAGCCCCGAAAAAGAGCCAGTCAGTTGCTTAACTGACTGGCATTACTTCAGGAGGAGATATTTAACATCATTGCCGCCTGGGTGCGATTTTTCACTTCCAGACGGCGATACAGGGATTCCAGATGCGCTTTTACCGTTCCGGTACTGATATTCAGCGCTCTGCCGATCTCCTTATTTGATTCGCCCGCCGCTAACATGGTTAAAATCTCCCGCTGGCGGGCGCTTAACGATTTGAGATCTTTAATGTCCTTTTCCGGCGTCGTCCGCCAGTCTCCAGGCAGAAACATCATCCCCATCGCCGCACTATTTACCGCCAACGCAAATGTCTCGACGGTTGAATCGCGAGGCACAATGGCCAGCACATTAAAATGGATAACTTCCTGTAACCACCGTTTATTGCAATCCGTCGCCGTGATTAACACCTTAACCTCAGGAAACTGCACCACGGTTTTTTGCAGCAACCAGTAGCAAAACTCACCATCCTGATCGCCATCGAGCATAACTAAGGCTTCAGGGTAACTTTCCAGCTTTTGCCATAACTCGTCTGCCTGACTGACCCCCTGAATACTCACTCCTGGAATACGCTGCTGTAAACTGATTTTTATTCCATGAATAAATATTGACTGCCTGTCAAACATGACTATTTGCATAACTGAATCTCCACCTGAATACGTTAAAAAGACTTAAGTAGTGGAAGGGTATTACCCGCGAGAAAAAATAAGAATTCGCCATTTGGCGGTGGCCATTCTACAGAGATGACGCGTAGAAAATAGTTACCGATATAAATAGTTACAGCTAAACGCCTGAAATTACATGTCGAGGGCACTATTTAAAACAATTTTGAGGATTTCCTTATATTGGTGGTTAGTACGCATGCAATTAAAAATGAAATTCCGCGACTACAAGCCAAAATAACAAATGGCAATGAGACAAAAATAAGCACAAATAGCCAATACGTCCTCTATTCACTTTAAAGGGAATCACTGAAAAATACGCTCTGTTTAAGGGGATTCACCTTTCTCATAAAGCTATTCCGCCCTTTTCCTGCTGAGAAATCGCCACATTCGTCATGACAACATTGTGAAACCCGGCATTAGATGTTAGAAAAAACAATAAACAATGCGATATGCGCGTTACTGTTTCGCTGTGAACAACAATCGGTCAAAGAAATGGATAAAATTCACGCAATGCAGTTGTTCATCAAAGTCGCGGAGCTGGAAAGTTTTTCCCGCGCGGCGGATTTCTTTGCTTTGCCAAAGGGAAGTGTTTCGCGCCAGATACAGGCACTGGAACATCAACTTGGCACCCAGCTTCTCCAGCGCACTACGCGACGGGTCAAACTCACGCCAGAAGGCATGACCTATTATCAACGGGCAAAAGATGTGTTGAGTAATCTCAGCGAACTGGACGGTCTGTTTCAACAGGATGCCACCAGTATCAGCGGTAAATTACGCATCGACATCCCGTCAGGAATCGCGAAAAACCTGTTACTGCCGCGTCTGTCGGAATTTCTCTATCAGCATCCGGGAATTGAGCTGGAACTGAGTAGCCATAACCGTCCGGTAGATATTCTTCATGATGGTTTTGATTGCGTGATACGCACTGGCGCGTTACCGGAAGATGGCGTTATCGCCCGTCCCCTCGGCAAACTAACCATGGTCAACTGTGCCAGTCCGCACTATCTGACGCGCTTTGGTTATCCGCAAAGCCCCGATGATCTGACTTCACACGCAATAGTGCGTTATACACCGCACCTGGGTGTACATCCGTTAGGTTTTGAGGTTGCCAGCGTTAATGGCGTCCAGTGGTTTAAGTCTGGCGGCATGTTGACGGTAAACAGTAGCGAAAACTATCTCGCCGCCGGTCTTGCCGGTCTGGGGATTATTCAGATCCCGCGCATTGCCGTGCGCGAAGCCCTGCGTGCCGGGCGGCTTATTGAAGTGTTGCCAGGCTACCGTGCCGAGCCGCTCTCCCTTTCGCTGGTTTACCCGCAGCGTCGGGAGCTTTCCCGGCGTGTAAACCTGTTTATGCAGTGGCTGGCTGGCGTAATGAAAGAGCACCTGGACTGACCGACTATACTTTTTAAGAATGACCACGACAGAAGGACAAAAGAGCGGATGACGCAGGAAAACGAGATCAAACGTCCCACCCAGGATCTGGAGCACGAGCCGATTAAGCAGTTGGATAATAGCGAGAAAGGCGGCAAAGTTAGCCAGGCGCTGGAAACCGTCACCACCACTGCCGAAAAAGTCCAACGCCAACCGGTTATTGCGCACCTTATTCGCGCGACAGAACGCTTTAACGATCGGCTGGGTAACCAGTTTGGTGCGGCTATCACCTATTTCTCATTTTTGTCGATGATCCCGATTTTGATGGTGTCGTTTGCCGCAGGGGGCTTTGTGCTGGCCTCCCATCCGATGTTGCTACAGGATATCTTCGACAAAATTCTGCAAAACATCAGCGATCCGACACTAGCCGCCACGTTGAAAAACACCATCAACACCGCCGTTCAGCAGCGTACGACTGTAGGGCTTGTCGGCCTGGCGGTGGCACTTTATTCCGGCATCAACTGGATGGGTAACCTGCGTGAAGCGATTCGTGCCCAGTCGCGCGATGTCTGGGAACGCTCGCCGCAAGATCAGGAGAAGTTCTGGGTAAAATATCTGCGTGATTTTATTTCACTGATTGGTTTGTTGATTGCGCTGATTGTGACGCTTTCGATCACCTCGGTTGCCGGTTCGGCGCAGCAAATGATTATTAGCGCCCTGCACCTGAACAGCATTGAGTGGCTGAAACCGACGTGGCGATTGATTGGCCTGGCGATTTCCATCTTCGCCAACTATCTGCTTTTCTTCTGGATCTTCTGGCGGTTGCCGCGCCACCGTCCGCGCAAAAAAGCCCTGATTCGCGGAACATTTCTGGCTGCTATTGGTTTTGAAGTGATTAAAATCGTGATGACCTACACCCTGCCATCGCTGATGAAATCCCCCTCTGGCGCAGCATTTGGTTCCGTGCTGGGGCTGATGGCATTTTTCTACTTCTTCGCCCGTTTGACGCTGTTTTGCGCGGCGTGGATTGCCACCGCCGAATATAAAGACGACCCGCGAATGCCAGGGAAAACGCAGCCTTAAAATAGGCCGGATGCGGCGTAAACGCCTTATCCGGCATACGATTTTATTCGGCCTGGCTCCCCGTAGGCCGGATAAGATGCGCCAGCATCGCATCCGGCTATAATGCGCACATAACCTCTTGAAACTCTTCCCCAGAGCCTCTTCAGCCATCTATTTGGGAGCAAACAATTTCACTCCAACTCATAACCCCAGCATATAAATCCAGTTGGTAACTTTTATTTAACCTGAAACCAGTTTTATCCACTATTTATAAAATTATGTGAAGCATTTCATAGAAGAAAAATCACTGGCCTAAACATTATCCCCTTTTTGCCTGGTTTTTGACCATTTCCGCGATTTGTTACACATTGAAATATCACTTTTGCTGTGCGTAATATGGCTATTCGTTAGCCAAAAAATAAGAAAAGATTATGCAAGCAACAGCCACAACACTCGACCACGAACAAGAATACACGCCGATCAACTCGCGTAATAAAGTCCTTGTCGCCTCTCTCATTGGCACGGCCATTGAGTTCTTCGACTTTTACATTTACGCCACTGCGGCCGTTATTGTGTTTCCGCATATCTTCTTCCCGCAGGGCGATCCAACGGCAGCAACGCTACAGTCGCTCGCCACCTTCGCCATCGCCTTCGTCGCGCGCCCCATTGGCTCTGCCGTTTTTGGTCATTTTGGCGATCGCGTTGGGCGTAAAGCGACGCTGGTCGCCTCGTTGCTAACGATGGGGATTTCGACCGTGGTGATTGGTCTGCTGCCGGGCTATGCCACGATTGGTATTTTCGCCCCACTGCTGCTGGCGCTGGCTCGATTTGGTCAGGGTCTGGGCTTAGGCGGTGAATGGGGCGGCGCGGCGCTGCTGGCGACTGAAAACGCCCCACCGCGCAAACGTGCACTGTATGGCTCCTTCCCACAGCTAGGCGCACCGATTGGCTTCTTCTTTGCCAACGGCACTTTCTTGCTGCTTTCCTGGCTACTGACCGATGAGCAGTTTATGAGCTGGGGCTGGCGTGTGCCATTTATCTTCTCGGCGGTGCTGGTCATTATCGGCCTGTATGTTCGCGTGTCGCTGCATGAGTCGCCGGTGTTTGAGAAAGTCGCTAAAGCGAAAAAACAGGTGAAGATCCCGCTGGGTACGCTGCTGACCAAACATGTTCGCGTAACCGTACTGGGTACGTTCATTATGCTGGCAACCTATACGCTGTTTTACATCATGACGGTCTACTCTATGACCTTCAGTACCGCCGCCGCGCCAGTTGGGCTTGGCCTGCCGCGTAACGAAGTGTTGTGGATGCTGATGATGGCAGTTATTGGTTTTGGCGTGATGGTGCCAGTCGCCGGATTACTGGCTGATGCCTTTGGTCGCCGTAAAAGCATGGTGATCATCACCACGCTGATCATCCTGTTCGCGCTGTTCGCCTTTAACCCGCTGCTCGGTTCTGGCAACCCGATTCTGGTTTTTGCCTTCCTGCTGCTGGGGTTAAGTCTGATGGGGCTGACCTTCGGGCCGATGGGTGCGCTGTTACCAGAGCTGTTTCCGACAGAAGTGCGTTACACCGGAGCATCGTTCTCTTACAACGTATCGTCGATTCTCGGGGCTTCCGTTGCGCCGTATATCGCAGCCTGGTTGCAGGCTAACTACGGGTTAGGTGCGGTGGGGTTATATCTGGCGGCGATGGCTGGCTTGACGTTAATCGCCCTGCTGCTGACCCATGAGACGCGACATCAGTCGTTGTAATAAGTGTGAAAAGCCTGATGCGCTACGCTTATCAGGACTGAATTTCCATACAATATATTGAATTCACAAGGATTTGTAGGCCGGATAAGGCGTTCACGCCGCATCCGGCATGAACAAAGCACACTTTGCCAAAAATCTAAATCTGTTTAATTGCCGGATGTCAGACATCCGGCAATTATCATCACTTCTTCATCTGCGACAATATCGTCCGACACTGATTAGCCTCCCCTTCGGAAGGTGAGATCAGTGCCAGTAACGCCGCCGCCGGTGTTACCAGCGTTGCCAGTGCCGCAGCAACAGCACCACGGGCAATCAGCGGTCCGGCTTTCACCCCAGCCTGCGGATTTTTAAACGTCCCACGCACATACAGCGGCGAACGCAGTGTGATAATCCGAATCCCTTTACTCTCCGGATCAATAGTCAAATCCAGCTGTTCCGAAGCAAAACTTGCCGTGCCGGTAACATTAATCAACGCGTTCTCAGTATCGAAAGCAAAAATCTGCGGGCGCGCCACGCCGTTGGCAATATTCAGATTCGCCGCCGCGCAGTTCACCCGCACCTCATCGTCACCAAATATCGCACCGACAATGTAGTTGCCGACATTCAGCCCAACAATCTCCATCAGGTTGCGGCTCACCAGCCCGTCATTCATCAACAGTTTCAGGTTGCCGTTACTGTTGCCTAAAAGCGCCGCCACCGAGTTACCGCTACCGCGTAGTTCCGCGTCACCGTTCATTTCCCCCAGCGTCTTCTGCATCAGTTCCACATCGGGCATCAGTTCTTTCAGTTTCAGTCGACGAGCCTGAATATCTGCCCGCCCCTGCATCGGCTTTTTATCGCCTTCCAGATGAATATTCGCCGCAATGCTGCCGCCCGCCATGCCAAATTTCAGCGGTTGCAGGCGCAGGTCAGCATTTTTGAGGATGATATGAGTAGAAAGATCGCTAATCGGCAGGCTACTGCCATGCTCAATGCGCCGCCCTTTGAAGCGAACATCGGCATCCATAACGTCCCATTTATCGGTTTCGAAGCGGTCATAAGGCAGCACTTTGCCCGCAGGCTGAACGCTTTTTTCGCCCTTCTTCTGTTCAGACCGTTTCGACTTTTCTGCCCCTTTCCCGGAATCAACGCCAATCAACGGTCCCAGGTCCGCCAGCCGCAATTGCCGCGACTCGACATCACCTTCCAGTTTTGGTCGTGGCTTTCCGGTGGTGTAGACCAGAGAACCGTGGATATCGCTATCGCCAATTCGCCCATTAAAACCGCGATAATCAAAGACCGACGATTTTTCAGTGTCGATTTTCGCTACCAGCCGACCATCCGTTTCAAACGGCGGGGTATCGGGCAGCAGAACGCCCGTCAGTTCATAGAGATCACCCAGTGAATCGCCAGAAAATTTAAGCCGTAAATCGACACCGCCCATCTTCATTGGGTCATTCACGACGCCATCAAAAGCAACACGGGTATTACCTGAACGGAAATCAGCCTGTACCGGAAACGGCGTCCCTTCGCCACGCAGCGCCAGCATACCGCCTATTTTTCCCGTACCCGTGAGCGGTTCACCGTTATAACGTCCCTGCGCCTTCAGGCCAAAAATGTAATCGCCCACCTTTTCTTTATCCGCTTTACCTTTCGATCCAGTAACTTCGCTGAATGGCAGCGGCTTGCCTAACGGATCAACAAAAATTTCCAGATCCGCTTTGCTTACTTTGTCATCAATGGCGATCCGCCCTTGATCGAAAAGAATATTATCCAGCCGAAACGACCATGCCGACGGCTTTGCATTCGCGTCTTTGTTGTCATCGTTGGCAAGATTAAACGTCCAGTTATTGTTCTTTTCAGAGAGGCGAATCAGGCGCGCGTCGGGCTTTTCGAGCTTGATCCACGGCAGCCAGACCGTTTTGGTCAGCAGCGCCAGCGGTGCCAGCGTTGCCTCTACTCGCGGCAAATGCACCATCGTGACTTCGGGAATATCCGGTGGATTACCAAGAATGATGTCTTCTGCATGTACATGAGGCCACGGCACCCAGCTGCGCCAGCCAGTTTCTTGTTTTTGCCGCTCCCACACCACGCCCAGATTGCCACGGATAGCGAACGGACGATTCAACTCCGCAGAGACTTTCTGGTTGATGGTCGGTTTGAGTCGATTCCAGTCAAAAGTTGCAATCAAAATGATCGCCACGACAATCAACAACAAGAAAGCCCCTGAAATCGCAGCGGTTATTTTGCCTGCCTTGCTCATCGTTCGCTTCCTCATATTCTTCCTGTGCCAGTCCTAAAGATAGTCCAGCCCGGCGGAAAATGAGGCAGCTTATAGCGCCAGAACCGCCGTATTCAGCGTTTCCATCGGTGCCGGGCGTGAAAGAAACCAGCCTTGTGCGGCGAATGCGGGCGAGTTCTGAACATCACGCCACTCTTCCGGTGTTTCTACGCCCTCGACAATCACCCCGCGACAATAGCGATTCATTAGATGTAAAAGCTGAGAAAAGAGTGTGCGGCCTTCCGGCGACTGACGCAGCATCACAAACAGTTCTCGCGCGATTTTGATGTAGTCATAACGCACTTCACTTAGTGCAGAGAAATTTGCCATCCCGGTACCAAAATCATCCAGCCACAGCGGGCCAAATTCACACATCGAGGCAAAGGTTGAATCTTTCGGCAGACGGATATGCTCCACCAGTTCGAAACGCAGCCAGGGAAGACGCTCAATCTGGCGCAGGATTTTTGGTTGCTGACGCAGGGCGATGAGCGTAGGGCCATCAATATTGACCGATGCCAGCAGGCCGTGCTCTACAAAGAAGTCGGCTTTTTGCGCCAGCAAATCAATCTGCTCTTTCACAACCTCCATCCGATGGCTGACGGTGATTTCAGTAAAATAGCGATCCGGCGGCAGGCGTTGCGAAGGGTTCAAGGGATGCGTGACCACCGTTAATAGCTCCACGGCCATTAACCGCCCGCATGTTTGATAGATCGGCTGCCAGGTGTAAGCACGCTCACACTGCAACCAAAAACGCCGTTCCTGCAAGCTCTCGATGCTTGCTTCAGGGTTGCTTATTCGCTGGATAACCTGCCTTATCATCAAAGATGTCCTGTGTTTAAAAGTGATGCTGCCCGGACTCGACAAAGATTATCGGCGCGTAAGGGCAGAACTTTACCGCCTGGCCGGGGTAAATTTCCTCACTCCACAACGGAATCTTTCAGGAATACGTTCTGGCTCAAAAAAATAATGGAACACTGTTTTAATATGGTTGACCAGCAAACCACCACAGCGCAAACTAACGCTAATTTTTTACAGATCAGGTTCACGACTATGTCCAAAAAGATTGCCGTGATTGGCGAATGCATGATTGAGCTTTCCGAGAAAGGCGCGGACGTTAAGCGCGGTTTCGGCGGCGATACCCTGAACACTTCCGTCTATATCGCCCGTCAGGTCGATCCTGCGGCATTAACCGTTCATTACGTAACGGCGCTGGGAACGGACAGTTTTAGCCAGCAGATGCTGGACGCCTGGCACGGCGAGAACGTTGATACTTCCCTGACCCAACGGATGGAAAACCGTCTTCCGGGCCTTTACTACATTGAAACCGACAGCACCGGCGAACGTACGTTCTACTACTGGCGTAACGAAGCCGCCGCCAAATTCTGGCTGGCGAGCGAGCAGTCTGCGGCGATTTGCGAAGAGCTGGCGAATTTCGATTATCTCTACCTGAGCGGGATTAGCCTGGCGATCTTAAGCCCGACCAGCCGCGAAAAGCTGCTTTCCCTGCTGCGCGAATGCCGCGCCAAAGGCGGAAAAGTGATTTTCGACAATAACTATCGTCCGCGCCTGTGGGCCAGCAAAGAAGAGACACAGCAGGTGTACCAGCAAATGCTGGAATGCACGGATATCGCCTTCCTGACGCTGGACGACGAAGACGCGCTGTGGGGTCAACAGCCGGTGGAAGACGTCATTGCGCGCACCCATAACGCGGGCGTGAAAGAAGTGGTGGTGAAACGCGGGGCGGATTCTTGCCTGGTGTCCATTGCTGGTGAAGCGTTAGTTGATGTTCCGGCGGTGAAACTGCCGAAAGAAAAAGTGATCGATACCACCGCAGCTGGCGACTCTTTCAGCGCCGGTTATCTGGCGGTACGTTTGACGGGCGGCAGTGCGGAAAACGCGGCGAAACGCGGGCACCTGACCGCAAGTACCGTTATTCAGTATCGCGGCGCGATTATCCCGCGTGAGGCGATGCCAGCGTAAACGCAGCATATGCAAAAGGCTGGATAAAGTGTTACCCCTCTATCCAGCTCATCCATAAATACCTGATGGTTGTGCTAACTCATCACCATCAGGCATTACTGTGCAGGTGGAATATCCGTCACTTCAGGATGTACGTCATCCGTGGCGACAGAGGTGGTCGCAGCGGCGGTAGATGGGGCCATGATTTGATCCCAGGCCGCCTGCAACGCTTTCATGTTAAATTCCGGCTCGCCTTTCGGCTGCAGCAGTATTAACGCCATATCATTCGACAACTGCTGACGCAGATCCTGATTTAACATCTCCACAGTCAGGCTGTTAAGGAAATCCTGCCGCAGTTTCTGATACTGCTCCGGCGCGATATCGACGACCTGATTTTGCAACGAACGCATCCGCTGGCCCATCAGAATATCGGTATCAGCCCGTGCATAGGCGGCAAACAGTTTCTGCAGCTCCAGTTTCTTTTGCGCCACTAACGCATTGAACTCTTCTTCCGGCAGACCTTTATCGCGAACCTTCGCCAGTTCACGCGCCACCAGATTAAGGTTGCTGTTCAGCTTGTCGTTTGGTGATTCGATGTTGATGGCACACTGCGCACGCAGATACAGCACACGGCAGTCAAATCCAAGACCGATGTCTTTGCTGTCACTGGCGCTTAACGCTTGCTGAACATGCCAGAACAGCGCCTCGCGGGCCAGGTCCGCACGCCAGTAGCGCAGCAGTGCGGCTGATTCACGAATCGGCTGCCACGGCGTATCCCACATGATAGATAACCGGTCCTGACGCACCGCGTCAGTCATAATACTCACCGCTTCCGCACGCAGCGGAGAAAGCGTCGGCACCGGAGCTGGCGTTTCACGTTTGCCTTTCAGTTCGCCAAACGTTTTGTTGATTTGGTCGACAACCGAGCGCGCATCCACGTTTCCCACCACCAGTAGCGTCATTGCATCCGGGGTGTACCATTTCTGATAGAAATCTTTAATTTTTTCCGCTTCAACGGGTTGTTTCAGCGGATCGGCAGGATCGTGACCTAACAAGGTTGACCCTTTCAGACGATAGCGCCACCAGCCCTCTTTAGTATCGGCAGGCCAGGTTGCCACCATGTCCTGACTTTGCAGCGCGTGGTTGATGGTTTCTGGTGTGATGGTCAATTTGCCAGTGGCATTTGCCAGATAAGAGAGCGCTTCTTTCAGCAAATCGTTACGGTTATTGGGCAAACTCAGATTAAACAGCGTGGTGTCATAAGAGACAATTACCGGCGGCATCGGGCGTTTAGGGTCGATCCCCTGCTGCCACAATGAACGCGCCTGTGCTGCGTCAAGGCCACCGCTTTGCGTTAGCGCAATACGAGGGATGGCGTGACTGTAACCGCTCTGTTGTGTACTTTCGGCGAGCGAACCGGTATTAACCAGCAGGCGAATTTCAACACGATCGCTGGGACGCTGGGGGGTGGTCAGCACTTGCCACTGTAAACCGTTGGAAAGCGTCCCCTGTTGCCATGCTGGATCAGGCTGGAGCGCATCTGCCTGCACATAGCCAGCAGTGGCCATCATCAGCAAACCGCCCGCTAAAAGTCGAATTTTTATGCCCTGCATGTGAACCCCTGATCAACTATCCTGGTAATAAAAAAACTGCCCGTTGTCGGTCAGTCTAAATGACGTTAAAAACACTTCGTGTTAGACCGCAAGAACATGAAAATGTCACGGAAGAAGTGAAATAAACCTGAACTCACCCAGGTGGTAAGTTCAGGCACAGGGGTCAATTATGCGCAAACACCCGCACTCGGGGAAGGGAGTGCGGGCATAAGTGGTGAGATTAAGAGGATAATTCGTGCGTTTTGCCATCCGGCGCACGATTATTCAGCACATCGTCCAGTTTTTTGTGGTCCAGTTCTTTCACCCACTTAGCAACGACAATGGTCGCTACGCCGTTACCGACCAGGTTAGTTAGCGCACGAGCTTCTGACATAAAGCGGTCGATACCGAGGATCAGCGCCAGACCCGCTACCGGCAAATGGCCCACCGCAGAGAGCGTCGCCGCCAGCACGATAAAGCCACTACCCGTTACCCCTGCCGCCCCTTTAGAAGAAAGCAGCAACACGATTAACAGCGTGATTTGGTGGACGATATCCATCTGACTGTTAGTGGCCTGGGCGATAAACACCGCCGCCATTGTCAGGTATATCGATGTGCCATCAAGGTTAAACGAGTAGCCTGTCGGGATGACCAGCCCCACCACCGATTTACGGCAGCCGAGTTTCTCCATCTTGTCGAGCATACGCGGCAGCGCCGACTCGGAAGATGAAGTCCCCAGTACAATCAGCAGTTCTTCACGGATGTAGCGGATAAATTTGAAGATACTGAAACCAGTCGCTTTAGCGATTGAACCCAATACCAGCACCACAAACAGGATACAGGTAATGTAGAAACAGATAATCAGCTGCCCCAGTTGCACCAGTGTGCCGACGCCGTATTTACCGATGGTAAACGCCATTGCCCCGAGCGCACCAATAGGTGCCAGACGCATGATCATATTGATGATGCCGAAGATGACCTGCGAGAAACTTTCGATCACGTTAAAAATCAGTTGGCCTTTGCTGCCCAGACGGTGGAGCGCAAAACCAAACAGTACGGCAAACAGCAGCACCTGCAGAATGTTACCGCTGGCAAATGCGCCAATGACGCTCGCCGGGATGACATCCATAATGAAGGCGACAATGCCCTGGTCTTTCGCCTGATCGGCGTAAACCGCTACCGCTTTCGCATCAAGCGTTGCCGGATCGACGTTCATTCCGGCACCAGGCTGCACGACGTTAACGATGATAAGACCAATAATCAGCGCGATGGTACTGACAATTTCAAAGTAAAGCAGTGCGACTGCGCCGGTACGACCGACCGCCTTCATGCTTTCCATGCCCGCAATGCCCGTTACGACGGTACAAAAGATGACAGGAGCGATGATCATCTTAATGAGCTTAACGAAGCCGTCGCCAAGCGGTTTCATTTGCTCGCCTATTTCAGGATAGAAATGGCCAAGGAGAATACCAATGGCTATCGCTGTCAGGACCTGAAAGTAAAGGCTTTTAAACAGAGAGGTTTTCATAGGGTGTCCTTTAGTAAAACCACAGGTCTTGTAAGGTTATGGGGGGGGGGGGTACCTGCGGCCTTAAAATAACACCCAGACAACATCACAGAAATGTACCTGGATCATAATTGAAACAAAAAGGTTAAAAAGTTTGAGCTGGCTCGCACAAACCAGCACTTTTTAAAGTTTTGTAATCAGTTTGGGGTAGCTACTTTTCTTCCAGGTAACTCTCTTCGAAGATTTCAATAGGGAGTGGGCGAGCAAAAAGGAAGCCCTGGGCAATACCAACGCCCGCTTTTGCCAGCCAGTCTCGTTGTGCTTCAGTCTCCACGCCTTCGGCAATCATTTGTAAGTTCAGGCTCTGCGCCAGCATGATAATTGCAGCAATCATGCTGCTATCTTCCGGCAAGCCTTCAACAAACATTTTGTCGATTTTCAGTACGTCGATTGGCAACGATTTCATATGCTGCAGCTGACGCAGCCCTGCGTAGCCCATGCCGAAATCATCCAGCGCCACCCGAACTCCGGCATTGCGCAGCGGACGGAGGATTGCCACCGCAGCATGAGGGTCGTCAATACGTCGGCTTTCTGTCACTTCCAGAATCAGTGTTCCCGGCTGAATGCGATAGCGGGTTAACAGTTCCAGCATATCCGCCACCATATTCGGGTGCATCAGTTGCAGCGCAGAGAGGTTTACCGACAAGGGCAGCATAATGCCGCGCTCTTGCCAGGCTGCAAGCAATCGACAGGACTCTTCCAGCACCCAGTGACCGACGGTAACCATCAGCCCACAGCACTCAATGCGATCGATTAAGCCATCCGGCAGGTCCCAACTGCCATCCGGTTGCTGGATACGCAGTAACACTTCCGCACTGACCAGTTTACCGCTGGTCATCTCGACCTGTGGCTGTAACCAAATTGCAAACTGATGATTTTCCAGTGCATTAAGGATATCGCTCTCTTCCGTCAACCGCTTCTGGGCTGCTTCCATCTGCTGCGGATCAAAGAACTGAATCTGATTCTTGCCTTTATGGCGAGCGGTAAATGCCGCAGAAATAGCGCGACTGTAAAGCTGTTCGGCGGTGAGATCGCCGTAGAACATCGCCACGCCAATGCTACAGTGCGGACGGAGTTGAATACGTTCAATCGGCAGGCGCTCGCTCATGATAGTGAGTACTTGCTGACCCAAAGTGATTGCGTGCCACGGTTCCTGTACACCGTTGGCAATGACAGCAAAGTCATAACCGCTAATCTGCGCGAGGATCATACGTGGCGACAGTACCGATTTGAGTTTTTCCACCAGCGTCAGCAGCAGAATTTCTCGTTGCGCCTCTTTCAGCACGCCCGCAGTATCACGCAGGGTTTCACAGGTGATGATCATCAGCGCGGTGGTTTGTTTACGCGCGACAACCTGCTCCAGCATCTCCATCAGCAAGGCTTTGTTCGGCAAATCCGACACCGGGAAGCGCATCGCATTTTCGTTCTGTTCTTCATAATGGCGCTGCAGCAATTGCTGGTTGAGGTTGTAACTGCGCACCAACATACCGATTTCATCGTCCTGATGCAGACGCGGTAATGCCAGTTGGTGACCAACAAGCTCCTGGGCTGGGATGGCGTTAAGTTCGCGAGCAATATTGCGTAACGGATGCAAAATCAGGCGGTTAATGCACCAGCTGATGGCGACGGTCAGGATAAGCGACAAAAGTAAGTAAATGGTCACTAACGTTGAGAGAGTGCTCATCACGAACTTATACATACGGAAGGAATCCGCCTGTAGCACCAGATAGGCTATTGGCTGCGGATTTGCCGGACGTTCGAGCGAGTAGACGCCCAGCGAGATTTGAACCGGTAGCTCAAACAGGCGAGTAACCATTACCGGCACCGGACGCTCTGGAATAAAACTTTTACGCAGCGCCTGGAACTGGTTAGGCAGCACTACATCGGCACGGCTGACCACGCCTGCCGGTTTAATGCTGGCAAGAATAGCTTCCGCTTCGGGAATATCGCCTTTCAAAATAGCTGAAGATAAGGGTTCGCGGACAGAGCGAGCAATGCTTTCCAGTTGCGTAGCCGTGTTATAGCGATTCTGCTGGACCAGATGGAACAGCAAAACGGTGCAAAAAATAAAAACGAACACCAGGACAACGGCTGCCACCATTGCCATCTGCTTGATTGTTAACGAGCGACTTACGCGCAAATTGTCTCCCCCCGGAAATCCCAGATTGCCGCCCGAGTATACCCGATCGCAGCGGCATTAAGAGAGGCGCTATCTGAAAACTTACCAGTCGGCGTAAGGTATCAGCGGCTGCGGCGGTAAATCCATGTCACCCTGCCATCCGGCGGCGGAATAACGTACGTAGAGCAGGAAATGGCTGGGTGCGTAATCTTTCACCTGCTGGATATCAATTGCCGTGCCAACAAACCAGTTGGAAGTAACACGTCGTTCAAGTAATGCCCGCGCCGTGTAGCCGAAGCCCTGACTGCTGCCGCCATCGTTGGATTGCCGCGCAGCTTCTTCCTGCCAGTCGGTAAGTAATCCATACGCTGCCGGGGCCCAGCGCCAGTCGTTGCCGCTGAAGTGCTGCCGCCTGCGCCCATTTGCCCTGGTTTTCCAGTACCTCTGCCTGCTGTGCCAGACGGTCGTTTTGCAGGCTGCGTTCGATATCATCAATGCTGCGCCGCTGGCTGGCAGAGAGCGAGGCGATAAACGCTTCAGCTTTTTCTGGCGACTGCTGGCGGTAAATATTCGCCAGCCCGCGCACGGCATTAGTGTTGCCGCTGTCCATCCGCAGGGTCTGCTGATGGTTGGTGCTGCCTCGACCATCGGCATGACGGCCAGACCGAGGGAAAGCGTGAATATGTTTAGTGTGAATTTGCGCATTCCTGGCCCCAGTCAGGTAATAACTCACCTTTTGTCGAGAAGCGGAAACGGTGTTGATCCCAGCCTTGTCCAAACAGGGTCAGCACATAGTTGTAATAGGTATCGCTGCCGGGAAAGTTATCGGCCACGCGCTGGCGCTGAACTGCCTGCGCATCGCGGTTTTGTAAAAAAGGCAGCATGGCGGCAGAAAAACCGACCGGTCCTTTACCCTGCGCTTTCCCCGTAGCCACATCCACTTTTTCCGGCGGATAACCGTTTTTCTCAGTGAATGTCGCCATCGGTTTAAACCGGTTGAGCATCCGCGCTTTTTGCGGATCGCTGTCAGGCATCATGCCTACCCACATGTAAACGCGGATAGCGTCGTAGCTGCTGATCAATGTTTTTTCGGCTTTTAGCTGCCAGCCTTTGTCTTTCTCATAGCGCACCCAGTCTGGCGAAAAGCCTTTCGGGGCGGTTTCCAGCAATAAATGTTGATTGGTTTCGCGCAGCGTGGTCCACGGCGCGCCAAAGCGGGTGAAATACTGCGCCAGCGTCGGCGGCATGTAGCTGGGGTTAAAACGCCAGCTGTTATCCTCAGCAAAACCCACTTTGCCCGGTAACAACATGGAACCCAGCCCAGGCACCGTCACCACTTCCTCCCGCGCGATACGTTTTAGCAACGCGCTGCCGATGTCGGTATAACGCTGCTCTTTCCACAAACGCCCCGCCTCCAGCAACGACCAGGCCATCCAGACATCACCATCGGAGGCCGAATTGCTGTCCAGCACTTCCCACTTACTGTTCTCTTTCTTGCCCCACAGCCAGGCGGGCAAACGTTCTTTTAAAGAACCCTGAGCGAGATTGTTCTGCGTCCAGTCGAGAATATTATCGAAAGCTGCACGGTCGTTAGCCGCCAGGGCAAAGAACATACCGTAACTTTGCCCTTCGGAGGTGGTGATTTTGCGCGCGTCGCTGGGGTCGATGACGCGCCCTTCCTGACTGATGTAATCCTTTTTAAACTGCTCCCAGGCAGGCCAGGTACAGGCTGCCTGAACACTAAAGGCAGCCAACAACAGCATCGTCACGATTCCACTACGCAACACATTCATCTTCAATTACTCGTTATCCGGGTTAAGACGACGACGACTAATAATTCGCAGCAGACGCCACAGTACCCATGCCAGCAATATCACACTGATAGTCGCCAGCACCGCCAGCAGAATCGGATGGTTTGCCAGCGCATACCACAAGCGCTCGAACCACGGCAGATGACCTACGTAATAAACGTCGCCAACACGTAGGCTGTTGATACCGGACTCGCGGATCACCGCGACCGAACCGAACATGGTGGCGCGTTTGCCGCTATCGTTCACCGCATCGTTAAGCATTTCATAACCGCGTGGGCTATCTGCCAACAGCGCAATCACGCTGCGCTGGTCGTTATACGGCGACTGGAAGCCAATCACCGCCGCCATCGCACCGGAAGAGGTCAGCGTTGACTGGGTTTCTGCCGCGCGATCGCTCTCGTCCGGCACAATGCCGGGGAACGGGGTCTGGCGCATCGGTGTTTTCACCCAGCTTTCGGTCGCCTGCACCAATAGGTCGATCTGCTTATCGTCTTTCAGTTTGTCCGGGATACCACCGATGATCATGATGTCGGCATCTTTGCCCTGAATGGTGCTGCCATCATCGGTCACCGTCAGATTAATCGCCGGGAAGCCCGTCTGTGCGCCGATAAAACCAACAGTATTCAGCAACGTTTCCATCTGTGCTTCGTTAGGCGCTTTCGGCATCACGGTGATGGTTTGCGACAGATCCGCCATCCGGCTGAATGGGAAGCCCGCGTTAGCAAAGGCGCGTAGATCCGGCATCGGGATGAAGTGGTAATACTTCGAGAAGTCGATGGTGGAATCGTCACCAATCACCACATGATTCTGCACCGGCTGGAAGGTAATACAGTTATCTACCGAACCGCCTGGCATCGGGTTCATATACTCAAAGTCGAAGCGCAGCTGGTTGGTCGCGCCCAGTTTCAGCGCCGGAATAGAGACATCTGTTTTGCCATCCAGCAAACCTTGTAATACCGGAATACGCAGCAGCAGACGGTTCGCCTCCTGTTTGCTGCTCAGGTTGAAGGATTGCAGGAACTGGTTATTCAGGCTGATATCCATCCGCGAACTGTCTTTCACCGGCGGCATGGTGTAGCGGTAATTAATATCCATATCAATGCCGGTACTGCGCATCAGGTAGAGATCCGGCGGCAGGTTTAGCGAAACGTTAATCGCTGCTGGCTCAAGGCCGCTGGATTGTAACTGTTCTTCATAGGTTTTCAGTTCGCCAAATGTGACCGGACGATCGGTACGTACCCAGTTCGGCGCATCGTACGGCTTACGCGGTAGCAGCGGTTTCACTTCATTCACTACCACGCTTTCACCACGGAACAGAATGTTACCCTGAGCGATACCTTTCGCTGCCTGCAACAGGTCTTTGTCGTCACGACCAAACACCACCAGCAGTTTGACGTAAGGATTCTGCGGATGGTTAATCATCTCAATCACCGGGGCTTTTACCGCCGGATGATCGCGCAGGAAGTCCGGCCGTTTGTCGTTGGTTGCAAAGACAATGGCATTGCGATCCGGCAATTGGTTATAGAGCACCGGGAAGTTCTGCCCACGCCAGCCAGAACGCGAACCAAACCACGAGGCGACAATGGCAGATGCTTGTTGCAGCCCAACATCCGGCGCACCCGCAAAGACCATCGGCAAGGTGTTAGTACGGTTATCGCGCGGGTCAAAGAATGGCACCGGGAAGTGTGACAGGTCATTCTTCACATTCAGGGTCTGATAGGTCAGATCCAGTCCACTGCTCCGCCCAACATCCAGCCAAAGCGTGGTGCTGGCCGGGTTTTCGCACACGTCCTGATAATGGCCGACAAACTCCAGCCGCACACGGTTGAAGTCGGTAATAAACAGTGGATTAATGGGCATTTGCGCCAGCGTTTTTTTACCCAACTGTTCTTTGGTCACTGGCAGCACGCCCATCAGCTCATCATTGAGATAAACCTTTAACTGCGACTGGACAGGCAGTAACGATGGCGATGGCGTGTATTCGAAGTTGAGCATCGCCTTCGTCACCACTTCATCGCTGCGCATACCAAACTCAATGCTGCCGTTCGGGTTAATACCACGTAGCACCATGCTGCCCGGCGGCGGCGCGATTTGCGCAAAGGTCAGCTTCACATCACGCGAAGGACCGTTCTGCGCCACGATGGGGGCATCAGCTCCCTGCTCGCCTGACATCACTTGCCCCACCTGCGGATTTTGTTCCGTCTGGGCGGCTACAGCTGGCTCAGCATTGATCAGTGGTTGCGTTGCTGGCGTCGCCTGCGTCATGAAAGAGGGGAACGCACTCATCCCCATAGCCACTGCACAAATCCAGAATAGTTTTCTTTTCATCGCGTTATCATCATTGTTGAGCCAAAGCCTGATCCGATGGTTGTGCCGTTTCGCTCCGCTCCGGGCGGCGCGGAATAAACGATACAACCCAGGAAACCAGAGAAGTCAGCACACGGAATATGCCCTTCACCGAAGAAGGCGCAAACTCCGCCAGATGGCGGTAGCCACGGAAGCCGAGCTTCAGAATATCCAGCAGACTTTCCAGCGGCTTATCTTCCGGGTAGCTGTCCTGCCAGAGCGCCCATGTATCCGCACGGGCAAACGTACACTGCACAAAATCGATATGTTGCTGGGTGGTGAGCGGCATTAATTTCAGCCCAACTTCATTACCCATCACGCGCGCCACCTGGGTCGGGAAGACGTATTCCTGCTGACCGCGTTTAAGCAACAGATTCACTTTCTGCCCTTCCAGAATCTGCGCCTGACCGTTGATCTTGATCCCCAAACCACCGTCGGAGAAATCCTGAACGGTACACGAGAAGAGGTGACCATCTTCGCGGGCAATTGCCGCGGGCATCGTCATCTCCACGCGGTTCGATCGGCGTACCTGTTTGCTTTCTACCGATACCGCAACTGCGCCGCCAAGAACAATCAGGTTGTAGAACACCCACACCATACTGACGACCACGGTGAGCATCTCGGTTGGCGGGCCATAGAAGTAGCGCCAGATGCCTACCGCAACGCCCACCAGGTTGAGTAGAACAAGGAAGATGTAGGGCCGCGAGATCACCCAGTCGACGTACTCTTCTTCCACCAGTCCACCTTTGGCGGTGACGTTAAATTTGCCTTTGTGCGGGTTAATCAGCGCCACCAGCGTCGGTGGTGCGATATACCACGCCAGCACCGTTTCGTAGATTTCACTCCAGAAAGAGTGGCGATATTTGCCCTGGATCTTCGAGTTGGTCAGGCTGGCATGGATCATATGCGGCAGCACGAATAGGGCGATCATCAACGCTGGCGCATAGATGATGTAGGCATGAAGCAGCAGGAACGCCAGCGGCGCAGTCAGGAAGATCAGCCGTGGAATGCCCGACAAGAAGTGGAACATGGCGTTGACGTAGCACAGCCGCTGAGCAAACTTCAGTCCTTTACCGGTGAGCGGGTTATCGAGACGGAAGATTTATACCATCCCGCGCGCCCAGCGAATACGCTGACCGATATGCGCCGACAGACTTTCGGTCGCCAGCCCCGCCGCCTGCGGAATACGCATATACGCGGAGGTATAGCCACGACGGTGCAAACGCAGAGAAGTATGCGCATCTTCAGTCACGGTTTCGACAGCAATGCCGCCAATTTCATCCAGCGGCTTACGACGAATCACCGCACAGGAACCGCAGAAGAAAGTGGCGTCCCACATATCGTTGCCATCCTGCACCAGACCATAGAACAGCGTGCCTTCGTTCGGCGTTTTACGAAAACGTCCCAGGTTGCGTTCAAACGGGTCCGGCGAGAAGAAGTGGTGTGGAGTCTGCATCATCGCCAGCTGTTTCTCTTTCAGGAACCAGCCCATGGTCATTTGCAGGAACGATCGCGTTGGTACGTGGTCGCAGTCGAAAATCGACACGAACTCGCCTTTGGCATATTTCAGCGCATTGTTGATGTTGCCCGCTTTCGCATGTTCATGAGTGGTGCGGGCGATATATTTCACCCCCACGTTTTGCGCAAACTGGCGAAACTCTTCCCTGCCGCCGTCATCGAGGATCCAGATGTTCAGTTTGTCTTTCGGCCAGTCGATACCCAGCGAGGCGTAAATGGTATTTTTCACCACATTGAGATCTTCGTTGTAAGTCGGGACAAAGATATCCACTGACGGCCACAGCGACATATCCTTCGGCAATGGCACCGGCTGACGATTCAGCGGCCATACTACCTGGAAGTAGCCGAGCACCAGCACAATCCACGCGTACGTTTCAGCGAAGAGCAGAATAAGCCCGCACACCAGGCTGACCGGATCGTCCCAGTTCAGCGTAGAGGTGTAACGCCACCAGATATAACGGCAAGAAACGGTCAGCGACAGCACAATCAACATTAGCGCCGAGAAGCGCCCCGGCATCCGCCGTACGATCAGCGCTACCCCCCACAGCAGCATCAGGAAGATAAACTGCGCCAGCGGGTTAAACGGCTGAGTAACGCAGATTAACGCCAGAATCAGCGAGAAGGTGACGATGATACCGAGGATCAACCGCCGCGCCCCGGCACTCAAATGACCGAGCTCTTTTTTTTCATCCAGATGCTGTGTTTTATGGCTAACGCGCTCAGGCAGCTCGTTCATCCATTGATGGTAACGTCCACGAATATTTTGCAGACCTGAAAATGCCCGCTGCGCGGTTTCGGCGTTTCTTTGCGCGATGCACCGATCAATAACCAGCATGTTTGAATGAGATAACGGACCGGGTCCAGCGGACGCGGACGCGAGGCGTTGATATGCGTATACAGGTTTTTATGTTCTGCGCGAATACGCTGCCAGCGCGGGTGCTCCAGCGGAATAAAAATCCAGGCCAGGATCATCCAGAAACAGCCGAGCGTCGCGCTGAAAGCCGACGCACCGTGACGACGATAATCGCGATAACGCCCGATAAGCCGCGCGTTGACCGGCGGGATAAGCAACCACCGGGTCAGGATACTCATGATGCACTCCCGACTGGCGTTTTCAGCCCGGAGTAGTTCAACAGGCACCAGTTCGCCAGCGTCAGTATCTCTTCAGCCGCCAGCGCATCACTGCGATATTCACCTACTGGTTGCTTAGCCGCCAGGCATTCAGCCATCGCTTCATCACGATGAATGAGCATCGGCAGTAATCGGCGCTGGCTTTGCAACCAAAGCTGGTAAATATCGTCCTGAACCTGACTGCCAATACGGAAGTCATTAATCAAAATATGTGCGCCATCCGGCAGCGCTTGCTGATGCAGTCGGATATGGCAGTTGGCATCCACATTGACGATTGCCAGCGAGTGCTCGCACAAACTCAGCAGCTGGTGGGTTATCTGCGAGGCATCACGCGGTAAGTCGATTAAAATCCACTGGTAACGCCCGCTGGCTTTTAGTTGCTGTAAGCCGGAGCAAATATCGCTCAGCCGGGTTTGCCAGTGCTGTGGATTTTCTTGTTCTTCAATGGATAACTGACCAAAAGGCAGCAAATCGAGCTGCGAGGTGTAGCGCAACCCAGCGTCACGCCAGTCCTGGCCATCCAGCATCGCTCTGGCCCAGCCCTGACGGTGGGTAAAATCAACATTAAATGACAGGCGCAACAAGTTGTCCGGGCAGGCATCGACCACCAGGACATTTTCTCCCAACATTTGTAATGACCAGGCTAATGCGGCGGTGATGGTTGTTGTCCCCACGCCTCCCCGCACCCCCTGCAATCCCAGTACGGCCATTCACCAATCCCCTACTTTTGTTGCGCAAACTCTGCCAGCAACGGCCAGCGTTTTAATGCCGCGGCCAACTGTTCGCGTTGGGAAATATCGGCATAATCAATATCAGGCAGTGAAAATGCCTGCTTTAACGCCACAATATCATTCTGGAAGATATAGCCTATCGCGGGATCAGGCAGAGTATCTGGTTCATTGTTATTCATTTTGCTTGATCCCTATGAAATAACCGTACCATTCATGAGACAATTCTAACCGTGAGCATTTCGCCGGTTTATTGTTTACGGCGAGACGGGAATTTGCTCACTTTTTGACTTTCCGTTACGCAACAGAAAAAGTTAAAAACGAAAAGACTAAAATCACACGTCTTGTGACCTTCTAAATTGATTCACATGCTAAATCTGATAAGTTTTAATTTCAATGGTAGGTTTATTTCTTAGCTTTCGCTAGTAAACTGATAATCAGACAAAATGGTGACATGAGGGACATTGTGGACCCTGTATTCTCTATCGGTATCTCATCATTATGGGATGAGCTGCGACATATGCCAGCAGGCGGCGTCTGGTGGTTTAACGTCGATCGCCATGAAGATGCTATCAGTCTGGCGAATCAAACAATTGCATCCCAGGCTGAAACCGCACACGTCGCGGTCATTAGCATGGACAGCGATCCGGCGAAAATCTTTCAATTAGATGATTCTCAAGGGCCGGAAAAAATAAAATTATTTTCAATGCTAAATCATGAAAAAGGTCTATACTATTTGGCCCGTGATTTGCAGTGTTCTATTGATCCCCATAATTACCTTTTTATTCTTGTTTGCGCAAATAACGCATGGCAAAATATTCCTGCCGAGCGGCTTCGCTCATGGTTGGATAAAATGAATAAATGGAGCAGGTTAAACCATTGTTCGCTTTTGGTAATTAATCCCGGAAATAATAACGATAAACAATTTTCATTGTTGCTTGAGGAATACCGTTCACTTTTTGGTCTTGCCAGTTTGCGTTTTCAGGGTGACCAACATTTGCTGGATATTGCCTTCTGGTGCAACGAAAAAGGGGTCAGCGCCCGTCAGCAGCTTAGCGTTCAGCAACAAAATGGTATCTGGACATTAGTTCAAAGCGAAGAGGCGGAGATCCAACCACGCAGCGACGAAAAACGCATTCTGAGTAATGTTGCTGTACTGGAAGGTGCGCCGCCGCTATCGGAACACTGGCAACTGTTCAACAATAACGAAGTCCTGTTCAATGAAGCCCGTACCGCTCAGGCGGCGACGGTGGTCTTTTCTTTACAGCAAAATGCGCAAATCGAGCCACTGGCCCGCAGCATTCATACCCTGCGTCGCCAGCGCGGTAGTGCGATGAAAATCCTCGTGCGGGAAAATACCGCTAGCCTGCGCGCCACCGATGAACGTTTGTTATTGGCCTGCGGTGCAAATATGGTTATTCCGTGGAATGCGCCACTCTCCCGTTGTCTGACGATGATCGAAAGCGTGCAAGGGCAGAAGTTTAGTCGCTATGTACCGGAAGATATCACTACCTTGCTGTCAATGACCCAGCCGCTCAAACTGCGTGGTTTCCAGAAGTGGGATGTGTTCTGTAATGCCGTCAACAACATGATGAATAACCCTCTCTTGCCTGCCCACGGTAAAGGCGTTCTGGTTGCCCTACGTCCGGTACCGGGTATCCGCGTTGAGCAAGCCCTGACGCTATGTCGCCCTAACCGTACCGGCGATATCATGACCATTGGCGGTAATCGGCTGGTGCTGTTTCTCTCATTCTGTCGGATTAACGATCTGGATACCGCGTTGAATCATATTTTCCCATTGCCTACTGGCGACATTTTCTCAAACCGTATGGTCTGGTTTGAAGATGATCAAATCAGTGCCGAGCTGGTGCAGATGCGCCTGCTTGCCCCAGAACAATGGGGAATGCCGCTGCCTTTAACGCAAAGTTCTAAACCGGTCATCAATGCCGAGCACGATGGTCGCCACTGGCGACGAATACCAGAACCCATGCGACTGTTAGATGATGCTGTGGAGCGCTCATCATGATGACCATCAGCGATATCATTGAAATTATTATCGTTTGCGCACTGATATTTTTCCCGCTGGGCTATCTGGCGCGGCACTCTTTGCGACGCATTCGCGACACCTTACGTTTGTTCTTTGCTAAACCTCGTTATGTTAAACCGGCCGGGACGTTACGCCGCACGGAAAAAGCCAGGGCAACCAAAAAATGACTCAATTTACGCAAAATACCGCCATGCCTTCTTCCCTCTGGCAATACTGGCGCGGCCTTTCCGGCTGGAACTTCTATTTTCTGGTTAAGTTTGGCCTGTTGTGGGCGGGATATCTTAACTTCCACCCGCTCCTCAATTTGGTGTTTGCCGCGTTTCTGCTGATGCCCATTCCGCGTTACAGCCTGCATCGCTTGCGCCACTGGATTGCCCTGCCGATCGGCTTTGCTTTGTTCTGGCATGACATCTGGTTGCCTGGCCCGGAAAGCATAATGAGCCAGGGTTCGCAGGTGGCGGGGTTCAGTACCGATTATTTAATCGACCTTGTCACACGCTTTATTAACTGGCAGATGATTGGGGCCATTTTTGTTTTATTAGTGGCCTGGTTATTCCTGTCACAATGGATTCGCATTACCGTTTTTGTGGTTGCCATACTGCTATGGCTGAACGTACTTACCCTGGCGGGACCAAGTTTCTCCTTGTGGCCAGCCGGACAACCGACGACCACTGTAACAACGACGGGTGGTAACGCAGCGGCAACCGTTGCGGCGACGGGTGGCGCACCGGTAGTGGGTGATATGCCCGCACAAACTGCACCGCCAACAACGGCGAACCTTAACGCCTGGCTGAATAATTTCTATAACGCGGAGGCGAAACGTAAATCGACCTTCCCGTCTTCGCTGCCCGCTGATGCTCAGCCATTTGAACTACTGGTGATTAACATCTGTTCGCTTTCCTGGTCGGATATAGAAGCCGCCGGGTTGATGTCGCATCCACTGTGGTCGCATTTCGATATTGATTTCAAGAACTTTAACTCCGCCACCTCCTACAGTGGCCCGGCGGCGATCCGTTTACTGCGCGCCAGCTGCGGGCAGACTTCGCACACTAATCTGTATCAACCGGCAAATAACGACTGCTATCTGTTTGATAACCTTTCGAAACTGGGCTTTACCCAGCACCTGATGATGGGACATAACGGCCAGTTCGGCGGTTTTTTGAAAGAAGTTCGCGAAAATGGCGGCATGCAGACTGAATTGATGGATCAAACAAATCTGCCGGTTATTTTGCTGGGCTTTGATGGTTCGCCGGTTTATGACGATACCGCCGTGCTTAACCGCTGGCTGGACGTTACCGAAAAAGATAAAAACAGCCGTAGTGCCACGTTCTACAACACGCTTCCACTGCATGACGGCAACCATTATCCGGGGGTCAGCAAAACAGCGGATTACAAAGCGCGGGCGCAGAAATTCTTTGATGAACTGGACGCCTTCTTTACTGAACTGGAGAAATCGGGTCATAAAGTGATGGTGGTCGTGGTGCCGGAACACGGCGGCGCGCTGAAGGGCGACAGAATGCAGGTATCTGGCCTACGTGATATCCCTAGCCCGTCTATCACAGACGTCCCCGTTGGGGTGAAATTCTTCGGCATGAAGGCACCACATCAGGGGGCACCGATTGTCATTGACCAACCGAGCAGCTTCCTGGCTATCTCCGATCTGGTGGTTCGCGTTCTTGATGGCAAGATTTTCACCGAAGACAATGTTGACTGGAAAAAACTCACCAGTGGGTTGCCACAAACAGCACCGGTCTCCGAGAACTCAAATGCAGTAGTTATTCAATACCAAGATAAACCGTACGTTCGCCTGAACGGCGGCGACTGGGTGCCTTACCCGCAGTAAGCACGAAAAAGGCCGCAGAGTTTAACCTCTGCGGCCTGATCCGGGCGCAAATTGCCATTACGGCAGCCTGACGCCCGCATGACACGTTACTTCCGCTTATTCAGCCAGTTCACGATCATACTGGCAAGAATGCCAGCAATGACCGGAGCCGCTAAATCATGCCAGAAGGCCATGCCCAGTTCTGCGAGCGTCATATAGCCGCCTGTGTTGTAATGCCAACGTTTCGCGGCTATTCTTGAGTTGTTTGGGTTCAAGATTAGCCCCCGTGATGTTGTCAGGTGCATACCTGCAACGTGCGGGGGTTTTCTCTCTCCAGCAACCAATGCCACCAGGGATAAAGCCCCCGCAACATTGCGCCTCACCGGAACCTTTCCGGCTTGCCGCTGATTCTACGACTGTTTTTCTGTTCCGGAATCCGTCACGTCTTCACTCTGTGCTGCGCATTCCGCAGAATATTATCCGCGTGCAATCGTTGCATTTTTCTTACGAAAAAGGCCGCAGAGTTTCACCCCTGCGGCCTGGTCCGGGCGCAAATTGCCATTACGGCAGCCTGACGCCCGCATGACACGTTACTTCCGCTTGTTCAGCCAGTTCACGATCATACTGGCAAGAATGCCAGCAATGACCGGAGCCGCTAAATCATGCCAGAAGGCCATGCCCAGTTCTGCGAGCGTCATATAGCCGCCTGTGTTGTAATGACAACGTTTCGCGGCTATTCTTGAGTTGTTCAGGTTCAAGAATGGCCCCCGTGATGTTGTCAGGTGCATACCTGCAACGTGCGGGGGTTTTCTCTCTCCAGCAACCAATGCCACCAGGGATAAAGCCCCCGCAACATTGCGCCTCACCGGAACCCTTCCGGCTTGACGCTGATTCTACGACTGTTTTTCTGTTCCGGAATCCGTCACGTCTTCACTCTGTGCTGCGCATTCCGCAGAATATTATCCGCTTGCAACCGTTGCATTTTTCTTACGAAAAAGGCCGCAGAGTTTCACCCCTGCGGCCTGGTCCGGGCGCAAATTGCCATTACGGCAGCCTGACGCCCGCATGGCACGTTACTTCCGCTTGTTCAGCCAGTTCACGATCATACTGGCAAGAATACCAGCAATGACCGGAGCCGCTAAATCATGCCAGAAGGCCATGCCCAGTTCTGCGAACGTCATATAGCCGCCTGTATTGTAATGACAACGTTTCGCGGCTATTCTTGTATTGTTTGGATGCAAGAATGGCCCCCGTGGTGTTGTCAGGTGCATACCTGCAACGTGCGGGGGTTTTCTCTCTCCAGCAACCAATGCCACCAGGGATTAAGCCCCCGCAACATTGCGCCTCACCGGAATCCTTCCGGCTTGACGCTGATTCTACGACTGTTTTTCTGTTCCGGAATCCGTCTCATCTTCACTCTGTGCTGCGCATTCCGCAGAATATTATCCGCTTGCAACCGTTGCATTTTTCTTACGAAAAAGGCCGCAGAGTTTCACCCCTGCGGCCTGGTCCGGGCGCAAATTGCCATTACGGCAGCCTGACGCCCACATGACACGCTACTTCCGCTTGTTCAGCCAGTTCACGATCATACTGGCAAGAATGCCAGCAATGACCGGAGCCGCTAAATCATGCCAGAAGGCCATGCCCAGCTCTGCGAGCGTCATATAGCCGCCTGTGTTGTAATGACAACGTTTCGCGGCTATTCTTGAGTGGTCTAGGTTCAAGATTAGCCCCCGTTATGTTGTCAGGTACATACCTGCAACGTGCGGGGGTTTTCTCTCTCCAGCAACCAATGCCACCAGGGATTAAGCCCCCGCAACATTGCGCCTCACCGGAATCCTTCCGGCTTGACGCTGATTCTACGATTGCTTTTTACTGTCAGCACCCGGCAATCTTCCTCATTGCGCGATGCCTTCCAGCTTAATTTCTTTATTTGCAATAGTTGCAGTTCATATCCGGGCTGACTCCAGACTGGTAGTGAAATGCGCAATTTTGTAGAATTGCGCCTCCTCGCGACCTCCCCAGTGAATCTGTTGCCTCATTTTTTACATACTGCGTATTCGACTTCTCCACCTGTTGCGCAAGAGAAACTGGGTTTATTCATTTTTGCGAGGCCGACTTCTTTCTGGACAGGACTTTATGCAGCACAACACACTATCGAAACACAATCAGAAATTGCCGTTTACACGCTACGACTTCGGCTGGGTTTTATTATGCATAGGCATGGCGATTGGTGCCGGAACCGTGCTGATGCCAGTACAAATTGGCTTGAAGGGAATTTGGGTATTTATTACCGCAGCGATCATTGCTTATCCTGTCACCTGGGTAGTGCAGGACATTTATTTAAAAACCCTTTCTGAAAGCGATTCCTGTAATGACTACACCGATATTATCAGTCATTACCTGGGGAAGAACTGGGGAATTTTCCTCGGGGTTATCTACTTTTTGATGATTATCCACGGGATTTTTATCTACTCTCTCTCCGTGGTTTTCGACAGCGCCTCGTACCTGAAAACCTTCGGTTTAACCGATGCCGATCTTTCACAATCTCTACTTTATAAAGTCGCTATTTTCGCCGTACTGATAGCGATTGCGTCTGGTGGTGAACGATTACTGTTTAAGATTTCTGGGCCAATGGTGGTGGTCAAAGTAGGGATTATTGTCGTGTTCGGTTTTGCGATGATCCCGCACTGGAATTTCGCCAATATAACCGCCTTCCCGCAAGCCTCCGTCTTTTTCCGCGATGTCCTGCTTACCATTCCATTTTGCTTCTTTTCTGCGGTATTTATTCAGGTACTTAACCCAATGAATATTGCCTATCGTAAACGGGAAGCAGATAAAGTACTGGCAACCCGGCTCGCGCTGCGTACCCACCGAATTAGTTATATCACGCTCATCGCGGTGATCCTGTTTTTTGCCTTTTCGTTTACCTTCTCAATTAGCCACGAAGAAGCCGTTTCTGCCTTTGAACAAAATATCTCGGCACTGGCACTGGCCGCGCAGGTGATCCCTGGACATATCATTCATATCACCTCTACGGTGCTGAATATCTTTGCCGTACTGACCGCATTCTTTGGCATTTATCTCGGTTTCCACGAGGCTATTAAAGGCATTATTCTCAATCTGTTAAGCCGAATTATTGATACCAAGAAAATTAACTCACGCATGCTGACTCTGGCGATCTGCGCTTTTATCGTCATTACGTTGACGATTTGGGTTTCGTTTCGTGTATCAGTGCTGGTGTTCTTTCAGTTGGGAAGCCCGTTATATGGCATTGTGTCGTGCCTCATTCCGTTTTTCCTGATCTATAAAGTCGCACAACTGGAAAAACTTCGCGGATTTAAAGCCTGGCTGATTCTGCTTTACGGCATTTTGCTATGCTTGTCGCCACTGTTGAAGCTGATTGAGTAAACCGGAGCGCATGGCCCCGGTTTTGTGAGTTAACGCTGCGGATTTTCATCCTGATCAACAGCAAAACAAGCTACCAGTTGACCTCCGTAGTCTTTTAGCTGCGGCTGCAACTGGGTGCAGGGGCCGAAGCGCCGACGACAGCGGGCGTTGAAGGCGCAACCCGGCGGAGGATTCAGCGGGCTTGGCAGTTCACCGGTGAGTTTGATGCGTTCACGACGATCGTCCGGGTTCAGGCGTGGCGTCGCGGAGAGCAGCGCCTGGGTGTACGGATGGCGCGGGTTATTGAAGATTTGGTCCTTCGTTCCTTTCTCCACGCAGCGGCCTAGGTACATCACCATCACTTCATCAGCAATGTGCTCCACAACCGACAGGTCGTGGGAGATAAAGACATAAGAAAGCCCCAACTCCTGCTGCAAATCCATCATCAGATTCAGCACCTGCGCACGCACTGAGACGTCCAGCGCAGAAACCGGCTCATCGGCAATCACCACATCCGGGTCGAGCATCAGACCACGGGCAATAGCGATACGCTGACGTTGTCCGCCGGAAAACATGTGCGGATAGCGGTCATAGTGCTCGGTTTTCAGGCCGACTTTTGCCATCATCGACAGGGCTTTTTCCCGACGCTGTTCTTTGCTTAAGCTGGTGTTAATAAGCAGCGGCTCTTCGAGAATTTGCCCAACTTTCTTACGCGGATTCAGCGAACCGTAGGGATTCTGGAAGACGATCTGGATTTTCTGCCGACGCAGCTTCTGCGCCTGCGGATCGTGCTTGAGCAGATCCTGCCCCTGATAATACAGCTCGCCGCCGGTGGGCGTTTCGATCATCGTCAGCAACCGACCGAGGGTCGATTTACCGCAGCCAGATTCGCCCACTACTGCCAGCGTTTTGCCACGTTCAAGGTTAAACGAAACGCCGTCCAGCGCCTTCACCAGACGTTCCGGCACGAACATGCCTTTCTTCACCGGATAATGTTTTTTCAGGTCGATAGCCTGCAACAGCGGTTGTTGCGAGGTGGCCTCTTGCGTACTCATAGTGTGGGCCTCCCGGCATCATCAAGTGGGTAATGGCATTTGGACTGACGCCCATCAGCGAGCATATTCAGCGCCGGTTCTTCAGCGCGACATCTGTCAGTGGCATAGGGGCAGCGCGGGTTAAGCAGGCAGCCGTTCGGGCGGTCATACTTGCCGGGAACAACACCTGGCAACGACGCCAGACGTTCTTTGTCCTGAGCAAATTCTGGCAGCGCACGCAGCAATGCCTGAGTATACGGGTGACGCGGCGCATGGAAGATGGCGTGTGCATCGCCCGTTTCTACTACCTGACCTGCATACATCACAATGATTTTATGCGCAGCTTCCGCCACCAGCGCCAGGTCATGGGTAATTAACACCAGCGCCATGTTCTCTTTCTGCTGTAGCTCCAGCAGTAGTTCGATGATTTGCGCCTGAATGGTCACGTCCAGCGCGGTGGTCGGTTCATCGGCAATCAGCAGTTTTGGCCGACAGGCAATCGCCATGGCGATCATCACGCGCTGGCTCATGCCGCCGGAAAGCTGATGCGGGTAAACATCCAGACGCGAAGCCGGATCGGGAATACCGACCTGATTCAGCAGGTCAATCGCCCGCTGACGGCGGGTACTTTTGTTGCCGCCCTGATGCACTTTAATCGCTTCCATAATCTGGAAACCCACGGTGTAGCACGGGTTAAGGCTGGTCATCGGGTCCTGGAAGATCATCGCCACTTCGGCACCCACCAGGTTGCGGCGCTCTTTTTCTGAGATACGCTGCAAATCCTGGCCGTTAAACTCCAGTTTTTCTGCCATTACGCGGCCCGGATAATCAATCAGCCCCATAATCGCCAGTGAACTGACCGACTTACCGGAGCCGGACTCACCCACAATCCCGACCACTTCGCCCTGTTTTACGCTGTAGCTGATGCGGTCTACGGCGCGGAACGGTGCGCTTTCGTCGCCGAAATGCACCGATAATTTATCTACATTTAATAACGCCATCTCGAACCTCTTACTGCTTTAGTTTGGGATCGAGCGCGTCACGCAGACCGTCACCCATCAGGTTAAATGCCAGCACCGTCAACAGGATCGCCAGACCAGGGAAGGTCACGACCCACCAGGCGCTTTGCGCGAACTGCAACACGTCGGAGAGCATGGTGCCCCACTCAGGCGTTGGCGGCTGTGCCCCCATGCCGAGGAAACCAAGAGCAGCCATATCGAGAATGGCGTTAGAGAAACCGAGCGACGCCTGAACAATCAGCGGCGCAAGGCAGTTCGGGAAGATGTTAATAAACATCTGGCGCATCGCCCCGGCACCTGCCACGCGAGAGGCGGTGACGTAATCGCGATTCACCTCCACCAGCACGGCGGCGCGGGTTAAGCGCACATAGTGCGGCAAGGCAACGAAGGTCAGCGCCAGCGCGGCGTTACCAATCGACGGGCCGAAAATCGCCACCAGCACCAGTGCCAACAGCAGACTTGGCAGCGCCAGCATGATATCGACCACGCGCATGATAATGTTATCAACCAGGCCGCCGAAGTAACCGGCGATCAGGCCGAGAATAACGCCCATAATCAGCGACAACACCACCACCAGACAGCCAACCAGCAGCGATAAACGCGCGCCGTACATCAGCCGCGACAGCACATCACGACCGACGTCATCGGTGCCCAGCAAGTGTGCCATACTGCCGCCTTCCTGCCAGGCTGGCGGGGCGAGCAGCGCATCGCGGAACTGATCCGCCGGGTTATAAGGCGCAATCCAGTTGGCAAAGATCGCGATGAACAGCACGATGGCGACGTAAACCAGCCCGACGACCGCGCCTTTGTTGCGTTTAAAATAGTGCCAGAACTCCTGTAACGGGGTCATCGGCACCGGTGCGCTAATCACTTTATTTTCAGTAACCTGTGACATGATGTCCCCTTACTTCTTATGACGAATACGCGGGTTCACCACGCCGTACAGCAGATCGACCAGCAAGTTGACGAGGATAATCATCGTCGCCACCAGCAATACGCCGCCCTGCACTACCGGATAGTCGCGGCGTTGCAGTGCGTCAATCAACCAGCGCCCCAGACCGGGCCACGAGAAGATGGTTTCGGTCAGAATCGCCCCCGCCAGCAATGTTCCCACCTGGAGGCCGATAACGGTCACTACCGGCAGCATCGCGTTACGCAGCGCATGGACGATAATCACCCGCATGCGGGTTAGCCCTTTGGCGCGCGCGGTGCGGATGTAATCCTCGCCCAGCACTTCCAGCATCGAGGAGCGTGTCATACGCACAATGACCGCTAGCGGAATAGTACCCAGCACAATGGCGGGCAAGATCATATGGGCGACGGCATCGATAAAGTTGCCGTCTTCACCCCAGATGGCGGTGTCGATTAGCATAAAACCGGTTAACGGATTGGAGTCATCGAGGAACACCATATCGCTCACGCGACCGGAGACGGGCGTCAGGTTCCAGTGCACCGAAACCAGCATGATCAGCATCATGCCCCACCAGAAGATCGGCATCGAGTAGCCGGTCAGCGCCAGGCCAACTGCAGTGTGATCGAAAATGGAACCGCGTTTAACCGCAGCCAGCACACCAACCGGAATACCGACTGCCGTAGCAAAAATCATCGCGCAGACGCCAAGTTCCAGCGTGGCCTGAAAGCGCGGCACGAACTCTTCCCATACTGGAATTCGGCTTTTCATTGAAATGCCTAGATCGCCGTGCATTACGCCCCAAATGTAATGGAGATACTGCTGCCACATCGGTTTATCTAAGCCGAGTTCAGCCAGCAGCTGCACGTGACGCTCAGGGGAGATCCCACGTTCGCCTGCCATGATCATCACCGGATCGCCCGGGATCATGTGGACAAAGGCAAATGTGAGAAGGGTAATACCGATAAACGTGGGGATGACGAGTCCCAAACGTCGGAGAATAAACTGCAACATAACCCGGATTCTCTATAGTGACTCGCAGCCTGGAACTGCGTGTCTGTATTGCTCACAAATCAATTCCCGCCCTTGTCGGACAGAGAATGAAGTATTGCTGCCGGATGGCGCTGCACGCAGAGGCACAGCGCCACCGGGTATACAGATTGTTGACAAAGTGCGCTTTGTTTATGCCGGATGCGGCGTTAACGCCTTATCCGGCCTACAAAATCGTGCAAATTCAATACATTGCAGAATTTTCGTAGGCCTGATAAGCGGAGCACATCAGGCAGTTTTGCCTTTGCCATCAGTCTTGTATGGCTTTTAATTATTCGATAGAGACGTTTTCGAAGTGATGTTTGCCTAATGGATCAACCACATAGCCTTTGACTTCTTTGCGTACCGGTTCAAACACGGTGGAGTGAGCGATGATCAGTGCCGGAGCCTGATCGTGCATCACCACCTGCGCTTGCTTGTACAGTTCAACGCGTTTGCTATGGTCGTCGGTAGCACGCGCCGGTTGAATCAGATCTTCAAACGGTTTGTAGCACCATTTTGAGTAGTTAGAACCTTGTTCAGAGGCGGCGCAGCTGAACAGGGTGGCGAAGAAGTTATCCGGGTCCCCGTTATCGCCAGTCCAGCCCATCATTACCGTCTGATGTTCGCCATCTTTCGCACGCTTGAGGTACTCACCCCATTCGTAGGTGACGATTTTGGCCTGCACGCCCACTTTCGCCCAGTCTGCCTGAATCATCTCCGCCATGCGGCGAGCGTTCGGGTTATACGGACGTTGTACCGGCATCGCCCACAGGTCGATGGAGAAACCTTTTTCCAGACCCGCTTCTTTCAGCAAGGCTTTCGCTTTTTCAGGATCGTAGGTGTAATCCTGAACGTCGTCGTTATAGCCCCACATGGTTGGCGGGATCAGGTTTTTCGCTGATACACCCGCGCCCTGATAAACCGCTTTGATGATCGCGTCTTTGTTCACCGCGTAGGTTAGTGCTTGGCGAACTTTCACGTCATCCAGCGGTTTTTTCTGCACGTTATACGAGAGGTAGCCGACGTTCAGCCCCGGCATTTCCATCAGGTTGATGGATTTATCCTGCTTCATGCGAGCTATGTCTGCCGGGTTCGGGTACGGCATCACCTGGCATTCATTCTTCTGCAATTTCGCGTAACGCACGGAAGCATCAGGGGTAATAGAGAAGACCAGCGTATCGATCTGCGGTTTGGTGCCCCAGTAGCCATCAAACGCTTTGTAGCGGATACGGGAATCTTTTTGGTACTGCTGTAACTGGAACGGACCGGTTCCGATTGGGTTGAGGTCCAGTTTTTCCGGTGTACCGGCTTTCATCATCGCGTCAGCATATTCTTTTGACAGAATAGAGGCGAAGTCCATTGCCAGGTCAGCGAGGAACGGCGCTTCCGGTCGAGTCAGCACAAACTGAACGGTGTTATCGTCCACCTTTTTCACTTCGCTGATCAGCTCCGGCAAGCCCATACCTTCGAAGTATTCGTAGCTGCCGCCAGAAACTTTATGGTACGGGTTTTGCGCGTTTTTCTGACGATCGAACGAGAACACCACGTCATCGGCGTTCATTTCGCGCGTCGGTTTGAATTCTTTATTGTCGTGCCACTTCACACCTTTACGCAGATGGAAGGTATAGGTTTTACCGTCTTCGCTGACTTCCCACTTTTCAGCGAGGCCCGGGATCACTTCGGTGGTGCCGATTTTAAATTCAACCAGGCGGTTATAAAGCGGGACGGAAGAGGCGTCATAGGTGGTGCCGGAGGTAAACAGCTGCGGGTTAAACCCTTCCGGAGATCCTTCTGAGCAATAAACCAGAGTTTTAGCCTGAACACTTGCTGCGACGGTCATAGCCACCAGGCTGAGACCAAGCTTCAGCATCCCTGACTTTTTCAAGGAAATACGCATTATTCTGCTCCAATTGTGATGTTTGTTGTTTTAACCCTTTGCAGTGGGTTGTCGCTGCCTGACCTTTTTTGTTTTTTGCCCGGTCGGGTCAACGTTATGAGGTGGGGATGCCGTACTAATTAACATCAGTGTAACAGTGCGGATCCTCCATAAAATGCCCCTCGTGACCTACAATCTGTCAACAGAATGTGAAAACGTCAATACAGCCAACCGGGATTTACACCAACGGTGAGAATCCACAAACAAAGATTAAAAAAACTTCAAACAGCTATTTGCAGCAGAGAAATTTGTGCTACTCCAACATAACCAGAACAATCAGCTTAATATTTAGCAACATTTGGTGATTAAGTTTTATGCATTTAATGAAAAAAATCTGAGGAAAAGGTGGATATCTGAGCGATTAATACCATGAACGCTAAAACGCACAGCGGAAAATGCCAGCGCCAGCCATAAGTAACGCAAAAAAGATTTAAGCAAATATAAAAAAAGACAATGGTTTCTGTCACAAATCCGTTAATGGATAGTGAGATATGGGGCGCAAAGTTGGCAGGAAAATGTGTGGTGTGTTGGTCGAATAAGGCGGTCGCGCCGCATCCGACAATAAGTGCGGTGCCGTTGCCTGATGCGACGCTGGCGCGTCTTATCAGGCCTACGTCGAGTCGAGCCTCCCTGCCCCCGGAGGTTCTCATCCTCATGAGCTACAAATGCAAAAAAACCTGCTCGTTGAGCAGGCTTTTCGAATTTGGTCGGTGATAGAGGATTCGAACCTCCGACCCCTTCGTCCCGAACGAAGTGCGCTACCAGGCTGCGCCAATCACCGAATGCGGGGCGCATCTTACTGCGCAGATACGCCCTCGTCAATCCCTTAATAGCAAAATGCCTTTTGATCGGCGAGAAAGTCAGCAGGCCGCTTAGTTAGCCGCTGCCACTTTTGTCTGCGGGATGTGACACCAGTTGTTGTTTTCGTTAATTCCACCATCCGGTGAAGTATAGCCAAGACAACCCATGATGGTGTCGTACAGCTCTACGTGACGGCGTGGCACTTTCATGTCGGCTTCTTTTTTCAGCTGCGCAAACGCCTGCGCATTGGCCGGATTTTCCAGATATTTATCTGACATCCAGACCATCATCGGTACGCGGAACTGCTCCGGCGGTGCCAGTTCACGCGGCGTGCCGTGCAGGTGCTCGCGTTCATTAATTGACTCACCGTGGTCAGCTGCGTAGAACACAATCGCTTTCTTATCGCGAACCTGATCAATCACGCTGGAGATAAAGTGATCCACATAGGTCACCGAGTTGTCATAGGAGTTGATCATCTGCGCTTTGGTACAGCCGCTATCAACACCAATACATTCCGGCTTCCACTGCGCGAAGCTACGCGGATAACGCTGGGTGTAGTTAAAATGCGAACCTTTGGTATGCAGAATGATCAGATGCTTACCATCCGGGTTGCGCCCTAGCGATTGCTGCATTTCGTCTACCAGCAACATATCATCTACCGGCTTGCCACGATTACGTGGCTCCGCACCAATCTGCTCACGATAAGCAATGTTGTCTGCCATCGTGTTGCTGTAGAACCACATTTCGCTCTGCATAGCGTAGAGGTCAGAACTGAATCCTAACTGCTTCAGAACCGCGAAAATGTTCTGTTCTTTTAATGTGCGCTGCGGATTATCTTCCGCGCCCCCCTGACGTACAAACATGCAACGCAGTGAGAGTTTGGTTGCGGTATCACAGGAGTAACCACGGAACGCCGCCAGATTTTTCTCCTGGGCCAGTTTCGGCGTGGTATTACGCTCATAGCCGAAAATACCCATATGGTCCCAACGCGTGGTTTCACCGATGATAAACACGACATAAGTATCATCAACGTTTTGTGGAGCCTGGTATGTAAACTTCTTCGCCGGATTAAGCAATGAATTATTATCGGAAGATTCATCGACCCGCGCCCAGGCATACAGCCCCAACGCAGAAAGCCAGTTTGATGGCAGATAAGAGTTCGCTACGACACCGCCATAACTCGGCAAATCAACGCCGGTCGCCCTCTCCACTTTCTTCTGCTGGATATCCAGCAAACGAATCGGTGCCCAAACCATAATACCCGCCAGTACGACGACCACCAGGCTGCGAATACGCTGCCCTGGGGTTCGCAGTTGTCGGAGCAAGGTGTAGCGACAGCGGTTATTCCAGATAAGGATAAGAGGCAATGCACTAACGGCGATTAACCAGAGAATAAAGTTCAGACCAACAACTTCTTTTGACAGGTCGATATCGGTGGTCATGACGGAAGCGATGATGCCATAACCAATGACCACATTAAGGAAGGTCATGTAATAGCTGGCACCTGCGGAAAAGAGCACCACCAGCGACGCCAGAATACGCCAGCTGCGGCGGCCAAACAGCGATAGAAGACGTAGTAAAAAGAAGGTCACCAGTACGGTGGCGGCCAGTTCAACAACAGCAGAAACGCCTTTCCAGACGGTAAAATCGTGCGCATAGCTGCCGAAGCGGCGATAAAAAACCGCGCCATTCATAAAAAGGCCAATATAGATTGCAAGCAAAAAGCTCAGCTTCTGCTGTGTAATCGATTTGATGTATCTCATGCAAACAAACCCTGGACAAACAGGTGATAACACCCTGCTTAGCGGCTTTTCAGGCCCGGCAGGGGAAAAGTGCGGAGGTAGTCAGATAAGTAAAATCTACACGCGCGAATAAGTAGACCACAGCAAAGCGAAAAAGTGTGGGGAAAGAGTGTGCATGAAGCACAAATTTACAAAAATGCAAGTTTGAAAAGAGACTTTAGCGTTACAAAAAGCAGTAAAAAGGGCCAGTTAACTGGCCCAAATTTTACGAGTCATTGTTTATACATTTCGTTGATGCGTTTGATGCACACGGAAGCTGAAGCCCAGTAGCTCGCGGCTGAGCATTAAAGGGAGCCATGCGCCTCACGCAACATTTTCTGCTCTGGCTGACGAATCGTCGTAGAAAGCGCCAATGACAGAATCAGCAGGGCGAAAATCACGTAGAAGGTCACATAGAAACCGCCAAACAGTGAGGCGATAATCGAACCAAAAATGCTACCGATACCGAAACCGAGGTAAATCACACCGTAGTTTTTCGCCAGGTTATTGAGGCCGAAGAACTCACTGACCAGTGATGGAAAGACGGTAATAGTGCCGCCAAAGTTAAATGCCACGCAGGCAATCGCTGCAAAGAACGTCACTGCATTTAATGGTGCAAACAGCAGGGCCGCCATACCCACCAGCGAAATCACCTGACCAATGGTGATAACACGGATACGGGCAATTTTGTCAGACAGAATGCCCAGCACCAGACGACCTGAAAGGTTAGCGATGGAAATAACCGTTACTGCATTGGCTGCGGAAACCACATCAAGGTGTGCCAGACTTTGGGCGATATCTTTCGCTACCCCAATCACGTACAGGCCGCTCATGCAGGCAGTCAGGAACATTACCGCTAACATCCAGTACTGCGGTTTACGCATCGACTCTGCCAGCGTGTAATCTTTCTCCACCACACCATTGCTGGTTTTCACTTCCTGTTTTGGTGCGTCTTTCATTAACGTTGCGCCGAAAACAATCATCACCAGCGCAATCGCTCCCCAAATCACAAAGGTTTTTTCCAGACCCACCGTTTCGAGCAGCTGCGTGTCGATAAATTTGAAACCCAGGCTACCCAGACCATAAGAACCGATAGCGAACGCGGAGATCAGACCTTTACGCTCCGGGAACCACTTCACGCAGTTAGAGAGCGTCAGCAGGTAACCCGCGCCATCCGCCAGACCGACCAGCACACCGGCGCTTAACCACAGCATCATCAGGTTGTTGGAATGCGCGGTCAGGAAGAAGCCTAATCCCAGCAAAATGCCGGAAGCCACGGTGACGCGTTTAACGCCAAAACGTTCCTGCAATTTGCCCGCAACAGAAGACGAAATTGCCAGCCCCAGACTTAACAAGCCGAAAGAGAAAGCGACCTGGCTTACCGGCGCATCCAGCTTGGCAGAAAGCGCGCCATTAAACAGGCTCCGGGTATAAACCGACCCCAGCGCAAACTGGGTAATGATAGTACCGATGAGTGTCAGCCAGCGGGTACGCTGATAATTTGAAGGTGTCATGGCAGTATTCCTGCAGTAATAAAAAGGAAAAATCTCTGCCGACAACCATAACGAAGTGCATTTTATGCTTGGGGAAAAACGGCATGAAATGCCATCAGAACGGAATGAAATGCCTTAGTTCAGGAATGAATGACGCGACAATTATTCACCAAATTTATTATTTGGTAAGTTAGCACCCACTATCGCCACAACTGTTGTTATTCAATGGTTTCAATTGTGACTGTTACGTTAAAATCTGGCGCTAACCCCCATCGTATACAGATAGTCGCTATTATTAGTGGTATTTTCTGCCTGAGTTAGCGCAGCATAGGCGGCAATATTTTGATTGAGCAACATATCAGCGCCTACGGTGACATCCAGCCAGTTGCCGTTCTGGTTTGTCGCCGTCATCCGGCTCAGGCCTGATTGCGCCTTCCAGATATTCTCGCCAAATTGCTGGTTATAGCTGATTTGCGCCCAGGGTCGGAGATCGCCAAGCCGGGAGTCAACACGCCAGCCTAAGCTACTCACGCTGGCATGCCATAACGGATCGGTCAGCGTGGTAGTACTGTCGCCAAACTCGTTATACATCGAGGTGGTTGTGCCATCGTAATGTAATGCCGCGACCGGGCCGGTTGTAACCTGTTCATATAAAGGAAAATTCCAGCCCATACTCATACTGCTGGTCACATCCACAGGAGTTTCTTCCGCCAGATTGACTTCCAGTCCCAGCGCCCTTTGGCTACTTTGAATACGTTGCGACAAAATATCGTTGTAATCAGGTTGATGATCACTATCCCAGGTGTAACGCTCTGTGGAATGTCCGGGTTGCGTATCAACGATATATTCTTGTTGCCAGGCGTAAGCTGTGTTGAGAAAAAAGGCACTGATTACCACGCTCGCCAGCAGGCTTAGCTGCCAGCGACCACCGCTTTTTTTTATGATCATTAACACGACTCCAGGGAAGAGCCGAATTCGGCAATATTATTGTCATTGTATGAAGGATATCGGGCATAGTAGCCCTGTATTAAATATTGACTTTTTCACCGATGCGTCAAGAAAAGCGGCTGAAATTTTTACGATCGGGTACATAGCGAGGGAAAGTATGGAACGTTGCGGCTGGGTGAGTCAGGGCCCGCTTTATATTGCCTACCATGATAATGAGTGGGGCGTGCCTGAAACTGACAGTAAAAAACTGTTCGAAATGATCTGCTTTGAAGGGCAGCAGGCTGGGTTATCGTGGATCACCGTCCTCAAAAAACGCGAAAACTATCGCGCCTACTTTCATCAGTTCGATCCGGTGAAGGTCGCAGCAATGCAGGAAGAGGATGTCGAAAGACTGGTACAGGACGCCGGGATTATCCGCCATCGAGGGAAAATTCAGGCAATTATTGGTAATGCGCGGGCGTACCTGCAAATGGAACAGAACGGCGAACCGTTTCCCGACTTTGTCTGGTCGTTTGTAAATCATCAGCCACAGGTGACACAAGCCACAACGTTGAGCGAAATTCCCACATCTACGTCCGCCTCCGACGCCCTATCTAAGGCACTGAAAAAACGTGGTTTTAAGTTTGTCGGCACCACAATCTGTTACTCCTTTATGCAGGCATGTGGGCTGGTGAATGATCATGTGGTTGGCTGCTGTTGCTATCTGGGAAATAAACCATGATTCGGGAAGCGCAACGTTCAGAACTCCCCGCGATCCTCGAACTGTGGCTGGAAAGTACAACCTGGGGGCATCCCTTTATAAAAGCGAATTACTGGCGTGACTGCATTCCGCTGGTGCGGGATGCCTATCTTGCCAACGCGCAAAACTGGGTCTGGGAAGAGGACGGTAAGCTTCTCGGTTTTGTCAGCATTATGGAAGGCCGATTTCTGGCAGCAATGTTTGTCGCACCGAAGGCCGTCAGACGCGGTATTGGTAAGGCGCTGATGCAGTATGTGCAGCAGCGCTATCCCCATCTGATGCTGGAGGTTTATCAAAAAAATCAACCGGCGATAGATTTTTACCGTGCGCAGGGTTTTCACATTGTCGATTGCGCATGGCAGGATGAAACCCAACTACCCACCTGGATTATGAGCTGGCCGGTGGTTCAAACGCTGTAAGTGTCAGTTCCGGACCGTTGTATTTTTCCAGCCATGCCAGCGTCGTATTACCCGCACAGCCATTCCCCAGCCGCGAGCTGGGGAGATCTTTGGTCAGCACGTTCACTGCGCCGTTTTTACAAATACCGTCAGCGGTTAAATCCAGATCCGGCCATGCCCCTTCGTGAATGCAAATCACGCCAGGTTTAATTCCCTCGCTAATGACCGCTCCGGCAAGGATCTGCCCACGGGAGTTCCACACCCGCACCATATCCCCTTCGGTTATGCCGCGCGCCTGAGCATCGTCAGGATGAATGGTGACAGGCTCACGGTTTGCTACCGCGTACAATTCGCGCAGAGAACTGTAATTCAGCTGGCTGTGCAGGCGGTGCGCCGGATGGGCAGAAAGTACCTGCAACTGTTCTGGTTCGGCATTGCCCTGCCATTCGTCCGGCTCCAGCCACATTGGATGCCCAGGGCAATCCGGGTAACCGTAATCGGCAATACGCTGTGAGAAGATTTCAATCTTGCCGCTGGCGGTTTTTAACGGATGCGCCAGCGGATCGCGGCAAAAATCAGCGAAGCGAATAAACCGCTCGCTGTCCGGGTTTTCCGGCATCTCAATTAACTGGTTGGCTTGCCAGAACTCAGCAAATGGCGGCAATTCAACCTGCTGGCTTGCCCCGCGCTGCCGGGCAACGTTATAAAACGTTTCCAGCCATTGCAGCTGACTTTTTCCTTCCGTAAACCGCGCATAGCCGCCCTTCTCCCAACGTTCACTCAACTCGGCAAAAACATCAAAATCATTACGCGCTTCATAGCGTGGCGGCACCACTTGCTTCATCGGCACCAGATGCTGATTACTGTAATCACCGGTCATGGTGAGATCATTACGCTCAAAAGAGGTAGTCGCAGGCAGAACAATATCCGCGTGTTTCGCCGCCGCCGTCCAGAAGCATTCAGAGATCACCACCAGCTCCGGTTTTTGCCAGGCACGGATCAGACGATTGGTATCCTGATGATGAGTAAAGTTGGCACCGCCCGCCCACCAGATAAAACGAATATCCGGGAAATGTCGGTTCATACCGTTGTGTTGATATGCGCCACCAGGGTTTTCCAGTGCTTCAACAATGCGGGCAACAGGGATTTTATCCACCGCATCGCAGCCACCCGGCAAGCTGCCCTGCATGGAAGAGAGCACCGCAGAACGCCGCGTGGGGTCACCACCATTGGCAAAATGGTAAGAAAGACCAAAACCGCCGCCGGGTGTGCCGATTTGCCCCAACATTGCTGCCAGCGTGACGATCATCCAGTGTTTTTGCTCACCAAACTGTTGGCGCTGCATTCCCCAGCCTGCCATCAGCATGGTGGTATTTTGGTGGAAAATAGCCGCCAGCTCGCGGATTTTCGCTGCGCCAACACCACAAATCTCTGCCGCCCATTCGGCGTTTTTCGCTATTCCGTCACTCTCGCCCAGCAAATAAGAGGCGAAGACGGCATAACCTGTGGTGCAACGCGCCAGAAACGCTTCGTCGTGCCAACCATTTTCCACCAGCGTATGGGCGATCCCCAGCATCAGCGCAACATCGGTGCCCATGTGCGGTGCCACCCACTCCATTTTATCGCCAAAGAAATCGACGGTTTCCGATCGCATTGGATCAATGCAGATCAGCTTTTTCCCACTGTCACGCAGTGCGGAAAAGTAAGAAAGCCCCTGCTCATCGGATGCATTCCACGCAATTTTCAGCGTATTGAGTGGGTTAGCACTCCACAACACCACGACATCGCTATGTTCCAGCACCAGCGGCCAACTGGTTTGCTGTTGATAAACTTCGCTGCCACCTACGACATACGGCATGATCGCCTGTGCCGCACCGGTCGAATAATCCCCCAGATGCCCGGTATAACCGCCTGCCAGCGCCTCATCCCAACTCACGCGAACAAATTCATCCTGCCCACGAATGCCTTGCGGGTTTTCCGGTGACGCGAGAAAGCCTTTGCGCACCATTGGAAATCGTACCCGCGTATTGCTGTGAACCTGGTCGCGAACCGCGCTCTGCAAGGAGTTTTCCATTCCTGTGGCTAACGCGCCACGCGAGCTAAACACGGTTTCGCCGTCGGTTTCAACCAGCATGGGCCCCCAGTGGGCGGCAGTCAGAACGGAATATCGTGAGGATGAGTTGGCCAAACCGAAGACTCCTGAAAGGTTAGATGTATTGAGCAGTTAAATATTACTTACAAATTTCCGAGTATTCCCAGGAATAATCTTCATGTTCACGCGGCATAATCTCCCGCCACGGAACCCGTGACAAAGAATAAAAAGGTTATTAAGGATTAACAATGAAGAAACGTGTTTATCTTACTTGCCGCCGTAGTGAGTGGCGCTCTGGCGGTATCTGGCTGCACAACTAACCCTTACACCGGCGAACGCGAAGCAGGCAAATCTGCTATCGGCGCAGGTCTGGGCTCTCTCGTGGGCGCGGGTATTGGTGCGCTCTCTTCTTCGAAGAAAGATCGCGGTAAAGGCGCGCTGATTGGCGCAGCAGCAGGCGCAGCTCTGGGCGGCGGCGTGGGTTATTACATGGATGTGCAGGAAGCGAAGCTGCGTGACAAAATGCGCGGCACTGGTGTTAGCGTAACCCGCAGCGGGGATAACATTATCCTCAATATGCCGAACAATGTGACCTTCGACAGCAGCAGCGCTCCCCTGAAACCGGCAGGCGCTAACACCCTGACCGGCGTGGCAATGGTGCTGAAAGAGTATCCGAAAACGGCGGTTAACGTGATTGGTTATACCGACAGCACGGGGGGTCACGACCTGAACATGCGTCTCTCCCAGCAGCGTGCGGATTCCGTTGCCAGCGCGTTGATCACCCAGGGCGTGGACGCCAGCCGCATCCGTACTCAGGGCCTTGGCCCGGCTAACCCAATCGCCAGCAACAGCACCGCAGAAGGTAAGGCGCAAAACCGCCGTGTAGAAATTACCTTAAGCCCGCTGTAATCCCTTTCATGCCAGGTGATGCAGAAATCACCTGGCATTCTTCAGTTTTCCTTCATCATATTTCAGGCTAAGGTGATCGCCTTATCAGTGAATGGAGAGAAGCATGAAGCCGTCCGTTATCCTCTACAAAGCCTTACCTGATGATTTACTGCAACGCCTGCAAGCGCATTTCACCGTTCACCAGGTGGCAAACCTCAGCCCACAAACCGTCGTTCAAAATGCAGCAATTTTTGCAGAAGCTGAAGGTTTACTGGGTTCAAACGAGAATGTAGATGCCGCATTGCTGGAAAAAATGCCGAAACTGCGTGCCACATCAACGATCTCCGTCGGCTATGACAATTTTGATGTCGATGCGCTTACCGCCCGAAAAATTCTGCTGATGCACACGCCAACCGTATTAACAGAAACCGTCGCCGATACGCTGATGGCGCTGGTGTTGTCTACCGCTCGTCGGGTTGTGGAGGTAGCAGAACGGGTAAAAGCAGGCGAATGGACCGCGAGCATAGGCCCGGACTGGTACGGCACTGACGTTCACCATAAAACACTGGGCATTGTCGGGATGGGACGGATCGGCATGGCGCTGGCACAACGTGTGCACTTTGGCTTCAACATGCCCATCCTCTATAACGCGCGCCGCCACCATAAAGAAGCAGAAGAACGCTTCAACGCCCGCTACTGCGATTTGGATACTCTGTTACAAGAGTCAGATTTCGTTTGCCTGATCCTGCCGTTAACTGATGAGACGCATCATCTGTTTGGCGCAGAACAATTCGCCAAAATGAAATCCTCCGCCATTTTCATTAATGCCGGACGTGGCCCGGTGGTTGACGAAAATGCACTGATCGCAGCATTGCAGAAAGGCGAAATTCACGCCGCCGGGCTGGATGTCTTCGAACAAGAGCCACTGTCCGTAGATTCGCCGTTGCTCTCAATGGCCAACGTCGTCGCAGTACCGCATATTGGATCTGCCACCCATGAGACGCGTTATGGCATGGCCGCCTGTGCCGTGGATAATTTGATTGATGCGTTACAAGGAAAGGTTGAGAAGAACTGTGTGAATCCTCACGTCGCGGACTAAGCTGCGACTGCGTGAAGTAAAGCCCGATAATCGCTCGGGCTTTTACTCTTTATTGGGTTGCAGTAACTGCTGTAGTCCAGGCCTGATTAAACGCCTGATGTTGTGCCGGTAATGGCGCAATCAGTTTGTTATATTCACTTGCCTGCTGTGAAGTCGGGAACTGGATGCCATTTGCGACAAAGCTCACCTGAGTACCTTGCTGAGCAATGTAGTCTCCAACCATCACCAGTTGTTGCGTGAAAGTTTGTGCCGCCGGAATCAACGGTTGCAATGCATCAGCTGGCGTCGTTACCACTTTGGTGAATGCCTGATCAAATACCGGTTTCAGGTCATCGCTCTGTTTTAGCGCAGAGTGCGCAGCATCGGCCTGCAACTTCGCATTTTGCAGTTGTTGCGCCAGCACACCCAGCGAACCATTCATTTCACGCAGCGGACCGCTTTGCGTAACGTAATCCTGCGGTACGCGAATTGCGTTAACGCTGTCTACGACCGGGCGCAGACCGGAATCCATCGCCTGATTCACCTGCTGAGAATAACCATACAGAATCGCGTAATCAGAGACAAAAGGACCAAACTGTTTTTTCTGATCGGCAGTCAGGGTTGGTAGACGTTCACCGCTACGCATCACTGTATTTTGCAGGAAGTCGATAAACGCTTTACGCTGATCGCCTTCTTTATCAAAACACCCACTCAGGCTAACTACCATTAATAACGCCGCAAGAGGCGCAAACCAGCGAGAGCAGGACTTTCCTGTCGCCATTTTCTTACTCCTTTCACCCAAAAAAAGCGCACAACGACACACGCGTGTCTGACGTGACAAGGATAGTCCAGGACAGGCTTGCAGGATACCCTTTCTACGTAATCTTCCTGGTAAAATCATGGAGAAAATGAAACAAGGTTAATTTGTTGTTTCATTGTTAAAAAATGATAGTGCCGTTGCCTTTTTTGTAGCCAGAGATTTACGCCTTCGCAGAAGGTTAGATTTGCGAAATCTTTACAAAACAGGAGTGATAAGAGATATATCGGCATTTATCAGATCGTTAGGTGGCTATAAGTCACGCTAAATGACAGGCTGAATCGAATCATAGCCAGAGCATGCCCTGACTTCACCCCGCTGTGTCTGCTTTTCCCGACTATTCTTAATGAGCTTCGATGCAATTCACGATCCCGCAGTGTGATTTGAGGAGTTTTCAATGGAATATAAAGATCCAATGCATGAGCTGTTGAGCAGCCTGGAACAGATTGTTTTTAAAGATGAAACGCAGAAAATTACCCTGACGCACAGAACAACGTCCTGTACCGAAATTGAGCAGTTATGAAAAGGGACAGGATTAAAAATCGATGATTTCGCCCGGGTTTTGGGCGTATCAGTCGCCATGGTAAAGGAATGGGAATCCAGACGCGTGAAGCCTTCAAGTGCCGAACTAAAATTGATGCGTTTGATTCAAGCCAACCCGGCATTAAGTAAGCAGTTGATGAAATAGACTTTTATCCACTTTATTGCTGTTTACGGTCCTGATGACAGGACCGTTTTCCAACCGATTAATCATAAATATGAAAAATAATTGTTGCATCACCCGCCAATGAGTGGCTTAATGCACATCAACGGTTTGACGTACAGACCATTAAAGCAGTGTAGTAAGGCAAGTCCCTTCAAGAGTTATCGTTGATACCCCTCGTAGTGCACATTCCTTTAACGCTTCAAAATCTGTAAAGCACGCCATATCGCCGAAAGGCACACTTAATTATTAAAGGTAATACACTATGTCCGGTAAAATGACTGGTATCGTAAAATGGTTCAACGCTGACAAAGGCTTCGGCTTCATCACTCCTGACGATGGCTCTAAAGATGTGTTCGTACACTTCTCTGCTATCCAGAACGATGGTTACAAATCTCTGGACGAAGGTCAGAAAGTGTCCTTCACCATCGAAAGCGGCGCTAAAGGCCCGGCAGCTGGTAACGTAACCAGCCTGTAATCTCTGCTTAAAAGCACAGAATCTAAGATCCCTGCCATTTGGCGGGGATTTTTTTATTTTTTTTCAGGAAATAAATAATCGATCGCGTAATAAAATCTATTATTATTTTTGTGAAGAATAAATATGGGTGCAATGAGAATGCGCAACGCCGTAAGTAAGGCGGGAATAATTTCCCGTCGAAGACTCTTACTCTTTCAATTTGTAGGCTAAAAACGCCGCCAGCTCATAACTCTCCTGTTTAATATGCAATTCACACAGTGAATCTCTTATCATCCAGGTGAAAAATAAAAGCGTGAAACAAATCACTATTAAAGAAAGTAATCTATATTTCTGCGGCATTCCCAGCCCCCTGTGTTGATTTCCAACGAGTAAGAGGCTAACCTTATGGTGTTCAGGCATAGGGTAGCCTCACTTTGTACTGACCCCAAAAAGTTGGACAGTTATACACGAGGCATATAGGTCTGATTCCGATATTCAATTGGAGTCAGACCTTTTAATTTCAGGCTAATTCTTCTGCTGTTATAGTATTCAATATATTCCGTAACAGCATCCTTCAGTTCGCTTATATTACTGAACTCATCAAGATAAAAACACTCCGACTTTAAGGTTCCAAAGAAACACTCCACCACAGCATTATCCAGACAATTGCCTTTTCTGGACATGCTTTGTTTAATACCATGTTCTTTAAGGATATTTTGATATCTTCTCATACGATACTGCCATCCCTGGTCAGAGTGCAGAACAGGATGCTC